>JAOZRQ010000121.1 GCA_029940115.1 Desulfobacterales bacterium | reverse complement strand
CCTTGGCCAAAACCGGAACCCTGGGTTCCGGAGGTGTTAAGACCTTTGAATTCGCAGTGGTCATCATCGGGACCGAGCCGGTCTCCCAAACCACAGCCAATCAAGGAACCTCGGATCATCTCCTGCACACCCTCAAGCTGGATGTGAGCACCAAAAGCGACACCGTGCTGACCGGTCTGACACTGACCGCCAGCGGAACCTATCAGACCTCCGACATCACCGGATTTGCATTGCGCTATTCTGAAGATAATAATACGTTGGACCCGGATGATCCTGAACTGGCTCGCATCAGTACCGCAGGAGCCGGCGGAACCCTTTTGTTTGAGGGGTTCTCCCGGACCATTCCCGCAGGGACCATCGCATATCTCCTTGTGACCGCGGACATCAGTGCAGCGGTGGGATCCGGCCGAACCCTGTCCGTTGCGGCCATGGATTTCGACAATATCCGGTTTCAGGCCGATCCGATAAAAGTCGGAACAAGTCCCGCGGCGGCCGGTGAAACCCACACCCTGTACGCGTCCCCCATCATCACGGTCCGCACTCCGGAAGTGGCCGCAGGGGCAGTGGGCCAGGGCACGGCAGATCATCCCCTGTACCGGATCACCCTGTCGGCCGCGGAAAACGACACCGCGCTGACCGGCCTCACCCTGTTCGCGGGAGGGACTTATGTGCCATCGGACATGGACCGCTTCAGGCTGTATGCTTCGGCCAGCGCCACTTATGACGCTGCCGATATGATCGGTGAAATCGCCTCGGCCTCGGCCGGCGAAAAACTCGATTTCAGCGGACTCTCCGAAACAGTCAACCGGGGCGGGACCCTCCACATCTTCCTGACTGGCGATGTCAACAAGGACGCGGAAGGGGCCCATACCATCAATATTGGGGCCGTGAGTTTCAGCAACCTGAGTTTCACGCACACCGACGCGACCCTTCAGGAAGGGGAGACCCTGCTGGCCGGCGGGACCCAGACCTTCCCCATCTCCGCCTACACCGCCATGGGGGCCGGGTTTTACCACACCGTGGCCCTGAAGCAGAACGGCACGGTCTGGGCCTGGGGGAACAATGAGAGCGGCCAGATCGGGGACGGCACCACCGAGGACAGCGTGATCGCGCTGCCGGTACTCCGAATGGAAACCGAGGAAGGTGACGCGTCCGAGACCCTCAGGGAGATCGGGGATGTGGCCGCGGGCGACTTCTTCAGTCTCGCGAGAAAGGCGGATGGCACGGTCTGGTCCTGGGGCCAGAACGGGTTTGGCCAGCTCGGGGACGGCACCACCGAAGACCGGACCAAGGCCATGCAGGTTTCCGGCCTGACCAATGTTCTGGAGATTGCCGCGGGGAACACCCACAGCGTCGCGCTGAGGAATGACAGAACCGTCTGGACCTGGGGCGCGAACCGCTACGGCCAGCTCGGGGACGGCACCACCGAGAACAGCAACACCCCCCTGAGAGTCTCAGGACTGAGCGACGTGATCGCGATCTCGGCCGGCGGCGGCTGGACCATGGCCCTGACATCTGACGGCACCGTCTGGTCCTGGGGCCAGAACGACTTCGGCCAGTTGGGAGACGGGACAAAGGAAAACCAGAGCACACCGGTTCAGATATCCGGTCTCTCAAATATCACGGCCATTGCCGCAGGAGATTATCACGGACTTGGGCTGCTCGGGGCCGGCACGGTCTCCGCGTGGGGAAGCAATGAGAACGGCCAGCTCGGGGACGGGACCACAACGGATCGGACAACACCGGTACAGGTACCGGACCTGAGCAATGTCACGGCCATCTCCGCGGGCAACCGCCACAGCCTCGCGCTTCTCTCTGACGGGACGGTCCGGGCCTGGGGATGGAATGAGAACGGCCAGATCGGAGACAGCACAAACACGGACCGGAATCAGCCGGTTCAGGTGACCGGTCTCTCCGGGATCAAGGCCGTCGAGGCCGGGGGAGACTTCAGTCTGGCCCTGAAAACCGACGGAACCATCCAGGCCTGGGGCCACAACCGCTACAGCCAGCTCGGGGACGGGACCCTGGATGACCGGAACACGCCGGTCCAGGGCGGCATTATCCCCATGATTCGGATCACCGCACCCGAGGTCGCACAGGGCCTGACGGATCGGGGGGGGCAGGATCATGTCCTGTACCGCCTCATGCTTGACGTGAACGACGCGGACGCGACCTTGGATAGCATCACCCTGATCACCGGCGGGGATTACGAGCTTCCGGATCTCGGGGAAGCGGGGTTCAGGCTGCGATATTCCGAGGATGAGACTCTGGGTTCCGAAGTTGAGGACCCGGTGATCGGTGATCACAGGTTGGTTCCCCCGGGTGCCTATCTCCGGTTTGAAGAACTTTCCAAAGTGATCAGCAAAGGGACCACCGTGCATCTGTTCCTCACCGTGGATATCGGGGCCGACCCGGTGGCTGAGAGAAGCATCCTCATCCGGGAGCTTCCCTTTGAAGAGATACAGTTTGAAAAGCAAAGTGTGCTGAAATCCGGGGATGATCCCCTGGCGGCCGGGGGCGCGCAGTTCTTTTCGAGCGTCACGGTGAGCATCGAATCCCCGGAGGTCACCCCCCTGCCGGATGTTCATCAGAACATGCCGGATCTGGTCATTTACCGGTTGAATCTCTCGGTGACCGACGGGCAGGAGGATGTGACCCTGACCGACCTCACCCTCACCACCGACGGGACCTATATCCCTTCGGATATCGTGAGCGACGGGTTCAGACTTTACTCTTCCGCGGATGGGACCTTTGACCCGGCCAGTGATCAGACCATCGCCATCAGCGAAGTGGTTCCCTCCGGCGCGGACATTGAGTTCAGCGAATTGAGACAGACGGTCTCGGCCGACACCGCGTATCTCTTTGTGACCGCGGGTATCAGTGCGACCGCGGGCGGAGAGAGGACCCTCTTTGTCACAGAGACCCCGTTTTGGGATATCCGGTTTGCCCAAGAGTTTGTGGTCAAGACCGGGCCCGGGGAGGACCCGGATCCGGCAAGTGCAGGTGTCGCCGTGACTTTTCCCATGGCGGTGGTTACCGCGACCGCGACATCGGTTGAGGAGACCGCGGAGCAGAGCGCGTCTGATCATCCCCTCTACCACATCACCCTCGCGCTGGCGGACGCGGATACCGAGCTCACGAGTCTCACCCTGTACCCGAGCGGAACCTATGAACCGCCGGATATCAGGGGTTTCCGGCTGTGGTATTCCGAAGATGACCTGCTCGACCCCGAGGCCGATCCGGTCCTGGACACATACGAAGCCGTGATGCCGGGGGAACCTCTTGTTTTCACCAACCTCTCCCGGATCATCCGCCAAGGGACCTGCCATATCTTCCTGACCGCGGACATCGGGGAGCTCGCGGTGGCAAGAAACCTGTTTGTCATGGAGACGGGCCTTGAGAACCTGGTCTTTTCGGGTGAGGTGAAATTTGAACCCGCGGACACCCTTTCTCTGTCCGAGGGGGCGGTTCAGACCTTTCCCATACCCCAGTTGGCCATCAGTTCCGCCGCGGTTCCTGAGACCATGGTGGCGCAGAAGGTCAAAAATCATCCCCTGTACCGGATCAATTTGGGGGTAAGCGACGCGCGGGTGGTTCTGACCCGGGCCGAGTTCTCCACCGCGGGAGATTATGAGCCGTCAGACATTGACCGGTTCGGTCTTCGCTATTCCCAGGATGAGATCCTGGACGAGCAGGATATGGAACTCGGCACCCAGGTTCCCTCCCCGGAGGGCGTGATCACGTTTGATGACATATCCCAGACCATTGAAAAGGGAACCACCGGATATCTCTTCCTCTCCATGGATGTGGGCGCGGCCAATGGCGGGCGGACCGTGAGCATCACCGAAACCTCGCTGAACCAGCTCAAGTTTCAGGATCCGAAGAATCTGATCATCTCCGGCGCGGACCCCATGGCAGCGGGGAGTGTGCAGACCTTCCCGGTCCCCCTGATCACGATCACCGCGCCCCAGATGGCGGCTGCGGAGATTGCGCAGGATACCTCGAATCTGGTCCTGTTCCGGATGAACTTGGAGGTGGCCCGGGCTGAGGCGGTACTCAACGAGGTGAGCCTTACGCTCCAGGGGACCTATCTGGACTCGGATATATTGCGCAAGGAACAGACTCCTTTCAAACTCCGCTACTCCGAGGATGAGACACTGGATGTCCCGGATCCGACCCTCGGGACCAAGCCCTTTGTCGGTCCGGGCCGATCCCTGGTCTTCACCGGGCTTTCCAAAACCATTCCCAAGGGGACCGGTTATCTCTTTCTCACGGTGGATATTGGCCGGGCCAACGGTGCCAGGACCATATCTGTCCAGGGACCCGGGCTTGACGAGATATCCTTTGAGTTCGGAGACAAAGCAGGAACCGATCCCATGACCGCGGGCGGGGTCCAGACCTTTCCGGTTCCCGAGATCACGATCACCGCGCCCGGGGTGGCCCCGGCTGAAGTGGCTCAGAATACGGAGAATCTCGTCCTCTATCGGCTGAAACTCGGTATTGCACGAGCCGAAGCGGTGCTGAAAGAGATGAGGCTGACCACCGGCGGAACCTATCTTGAGTCGGATATGATGTCCAACCCGTTCAAACTGCGCTATTCAGAGAACGACACCCTGAACTCCGGAGATGATGTCATCGGGACCGCGCTCGCATTCACCGGCCCGGGCAATGAGCTGGCCTTTGAGGGACTCTCCCATTCCATTGACAGAGAAAGAACCGGATATCTGTTTGTGACTGCGGATATCGGGGATGCGATAGGCCGGCATATCTTTGCCCAGGGAATGTCCTTTGGGAACATCACTTTCGAGTTCGGGAACAAACTCGGGAATGATCCGGGCCCGGACGGGGGCAAACAGAGCTTTCCGCGGCCTCTCATCAAGATCACCTCACCCGTGGTGAAAGCGGCCACGGCCGAGTCGAGAACAGAGAATCATCTCCTGTACCGTCTGAATCTTGATGTGAGCCGGGCAGGCGCGATATTGGACAGTTTGACCCTCATCCCCGGGGGAACCTATCGGCAGTCTGATATCCGGACGGCTTGCCCGGACACAGAGACGCTCTGCACCAGCACGATTGAACAGAATCTGCCGGTCTTCAAACTCTGGTATTCTGAGGACGAAACTCGTGAGGACGAGGACCCGATGATCGGTGCTGTCCCATTGCCATTGGTTCAACCCGGAAATCCCCTCGAGTTCATCGGACTTTCCCGGGAAATTCCCATTGGAACTGCCTATCTCTTTGTGACCGCGAATATCGGCCCCTCGGTGGAGGGAAGAACGATTCGTATCAGCGAGACCCCTCTTGAGAATGTCACCATCGGATACCGGGAATGGACCCTCGCGGATCCCCAGGCCGAAAAGACCGGTACGTCTCCCTTGACCGCAGGAGGAATCCAGACCTTCGCGAAGACCTTCGCAAGTTTCCTGGAGACGGACGGGATCAGTGATTATATGGAGATACCGTACCGCGCGAATATAAATCCCTCCCAGTTCACGGTCTCTGCCCGGGTCAATGTGGGTTCCCAGCAGCAGAATGAGGATGGCCATGTCACCGACGCGGACGGAAACCTCATCACCGATGATGAGGGGAACCCCGCGGTCATGATCCGCCAGACCATTGTCAGCAGCATCGCCGAAGATGCGTACCAGGGATATGAGATATTCGTGGACACGGACAATAAGATCAAGTTCCGGATCGGAACCGGCTCCGGATGGGAAATTGTCGAGGGTCCGGGTATGATTGCCGGCCAGTTCTATGAAGTGACCGGCACTTATGACGGTTCAAATATGCAGATATTTGTGGATGGCCAATCGGAGGAAAGCGCGGCCGCGGGATTCAGCCCGAATTCCTCGGACCCGCTTAGGATCGGGAGCCAGCCTGACGGGGAGTTTCTTTTTAAGGGTCAGATCAGGGAACTGCATATATGGGACATCGCGCGGCCCTCGTCCGACATCGCGGCCAGCGTTTACTACTCGCCCACCGATGAAGAGGCCGGCATTGTGGCCCATTATCGCTTCATCCCCTGGAGCACACTGGTGGACAGCACCGGCAATGGGCATGATGCCACGATCTTCGGGAACCCTGCCTGGTCATCAGTGACTGCGGGACTCTGGATCGGCCAGATCGAACTCAACGAGGTGAACGAGGTCGGGTTCGGATCCGCTGACACTGACACCCCGCGGGATGCGGCCAATCCCTTTGACATGCGGTTCCTCATCCATGTGGACGCGGAGGAGAATGTGCGGATGCTCAGAAACATCACCCTGATGCAGAAACGCTATTCTGTTGAAAACGAGGACGGCACCACGGAGGAGAGGGTCCGGCCGGTCCTGGTGACGGATGAGGACCGGCTCTATGACTATGAGGGCGTGATCCGCAGGGACGGTCAGTTGGTGGGGGTGCGCATCGGGACCCTGTTCTTTGATTTTGATCCCTCAAAGAACGAACTCCCCATGGCCGGCAAGGTCAGGGAGGGAGAAACCCTGACAGGGGATTTCACCCAGAAAGCGGATCATCCCCGCAATCCCTTCCGACACCTGTACCACCCGGATCACCGAACCGGCTGGGACATCAACCGGAATTTCACCCTGACCATTGACGAGGGATTGGACTTGGAGAACCCCAAAGGCGGCATCCTCGAACTGACCGGCATTTACGAGGAAACCATCAGGGGCCTGCATAAAATCCCCATTAAAATGAAAGGAACATTCCAGCTCGAGCGGGTTTCAACCATACGCATGCTGAACTATGACATGTAAAGCAATTTTTCAAATTGCGTTCCTTACCCGCTCGGCACCCTTACCCGCTCGGCACCCTTCCCTGCTCGGCTCGGATTGGCAAATCCGAGCCGCCACGACTGCCGGGGAGGGGAACGAGCCGCCACAACCGCCGGATTTGTCAATCCGGCGGGAGCGGGTAGGGAGCGGGTAGGGAGCGGGGCGGTAGCGGGTAGGGAACGAGCCGCCACAACCGCCGGATTTGTCAATCCGGCGGGAGCGGAGGATCAATGTAGAGCAATTTTCCAAATTGCTCGCTGAACTCTGAGTGATGAGATCACAAGACACCTCATCCTCAATAAATAAGGAGAAGAAGAAATGAATCAACTGACTCATACGTCTGAAAGTAAACTGGCAAAGGTATGCGCCATGAATGATGAGATATGGACGCTTCTGGTGAGAGGAATTTGCATCCTCTCTGTCTCGTTGATGCTTGCTGTATCGGTATGCGGTGTCGTGGCGAGCTTTGAAGGAGAAACTGGCGGACTCCTCTGCGGGTCTGCTCTGGCAATCCTCCTTGTTGTGGCAGGGAGAAAGTTCCGGCTCCGACTGCTGCCCCGGGGAACACGGAAGCCAGGAAGCCTTGCCCTGCAAGTTGGGATGATGATGCTTGGCATGACAATCATCGTATCCGGCTTCCCCGGGCTTTCGACGCAGAATCAAGCCCACGCGGCGTATTGTACGCCTTCATCAAATGATACGACAGATATGATAAAAAGCGTAAATACCAATAGTGGATTCACATTCACCCGAGATGAGAAGGTAGAAATAGAGGTAAAGTTTCAATGCAAGACCAATGGCAGGGACTATTCTGTCGGAGTGTGGATTGACTATAACAACGATAATGACTTTGATGATGACGGTGAAAAAATATATAGTAAAAAGGATAACATCGATAACGACAAGGAAGTTAAAACATATTCATGGTCTGGATCGTTCACCGTGCCCAGCTCGGTCAAAATAGGCTCCACAAAAATGAGAGCGCGCCTAATGACCGATATGAATGCTGATCCCTGCGATGATTCTACATGGGGGAGTACCAAAGACTATCCCGTCACCATTGAAAACGCTCCCCCCACCATATCCGATATTCCTGATCAATTAGTTAACGAAGACGGCTCAGCCTTAAGGATATCCTTTCAGGTGTCAGACCGTGAGACATCATCTGACAGTCTGGAAGTAACCGCATCTTCGTCAAATAGTTCGTTGATAGACACGAGCGGCATTTCACTGGGCGGGAGTGGTGGAAGCAGAACCATCATACTGACACCCAGGGCGAATGGTACCGGGAGCGCAACCATAACTGTCACCGTCAAAGACTCAGACGGAGGCAGAGTCCGCAACAGGTTCACACTCACGGTCAATTCCTGCCCTGATATCACGTCCCTAAGCAAAACAAAGGTGTTTTCCGGTGACGATTTCACCATTAACGGAAACGGCTTCGAGGATGTGACGGATGTCAAAATCGGAAACGAGTCTGTGACATTCAATGTGCTATCAGTGAGTGAGATCAAAGCGACCGTTGGTGAGAAAGGCGGTAAGGTGACAGTTGTCACGGACAAATGCACTGTGAGCAGCTCTGAGGATGTGACATTCGGTGCGGCAGGATACTTCTATTTTGACATCAGCGGTAGCAAGATTGAGGTGACAGACCTGAACATGATTGAGAAGAATGCGGTAAAACGGGAAAACTTCCAGAAAGGCACGGTCGAATATGCTTTGGAGATCGGCCATGATTTCTCAGAATCGGCCCTTTCTTCGGGATATTTCGATAACTTCGGAAATCCCTCGCCGGAGAAGGGGAAATACTGGATCACCAAAGGTGAAACGGTTGACATCCGGATTGACGGGACTGTTTACGAAGCGGCCAGAAACACCCGTAACATCACAACCGATTATATTGAATCTTTTGAGAATGGAGGGGAGTTCGAGGATAGGGAAAAACCTTTTTTCGATACTCAGGATGAACATGAGTTTCCTGTTACCATGGACGGCCCTAAGAAGATTTTTTTCCGCTGGAAAACCGAATATTCCCTCCGGGTCATGTCCATGCCTGCCGCAATGGGAGCCAATCTTACGCCAGAGGCCGGTGAATACTGGTATGCTGCAGGTGAAACGCTGACATCTTCGGCCAGAGATGCTTGCATGAAAGTCGAAGGATACAGGGACAACGTGACCTATCTCACTGAGACCCAGCCTGACAAAGAAGTGAAGATCACCATGGACCGGCCTTATCAGATCATCTGGCAGTATGAGGCCCATAATTATACGCGGGACGTGACCGTCGGAAAACCATTAACCTTTAGCGGCATTCCATCGGAGGTGATTGAGCGGGTGGACACCGGAGCAAAGCCAGTGAAACCAACCTCCACAACAGATACGTCACAGACCGCCCAGTCCGCAGAGGAACTGTACTACTGGAGTGCCGCGGACAAAAAGCTCTATCCCCTGATCGGGAATCGGACTTTCCAGATAGAGTGGCAGAACAAGGCCGGCGGGGATTGCGAGCAGAAGCTGATCACCACCATCACAACCCAGTGGCCTGATTCGCCCCACTATGTTCATGTGGCGGAGACCCCGTCGGTTCCCCTGGATTCCAATAAAGATGATGTATACGCGTTCAAGTCCCTCAAGTTCACGGAAGGCGACGCACAGGTCTCCCCGGCTCTTGGATTCACCGCGACAAAGCCGGGAAGAACAACCCTGCTCTTCACCAAAACCTCCGGAGGCCCCGCAACCGGAGATGAGAGCGTGGAAGGCGCGCATATCCGGGTGGTGGAGACCCTTTCATGGAACAAGAGTAGTAAGAGTTTGAAAACTGCTTACATCGGCAGCGGACTCACCAGCGGATATCATGACTCGAGGACACCCCATAACGGGTATGTGTTCTGGAAAAATGCGCGATACAACACGGCGGTGTATGACCGGGAGACCATGCGGGGACAGATATTCCCGGTGAACCAGCACTTCACCGGCGAGACCCAAGATGATCTGGTGGTGGTCTGGTACAAAGCCTGTGATGAGACCATTTACTGGCCCTCACAGGCCGTTGAATACACCTGCGAATGGCCCACAGATCCCCCCGGCCTCATCGTCATCGCGAGCCGGGAAGGGAGTGAAGGCAAGCAGGATGGAGAATATCAGACCTGGCCGGACCGGGACGGGAATCAGCAGAACTACCTGGACCCGGCCCGATACAATGATGTGATGATCTATCAGCAGCCGGACCCGAGTTTGCCGGGGTACAATCCCAACGAGGAACACGCGTTGACCAAACCCTCCTTCCGCCATGGCAAGATGGCCTCCCCACCGGTGGCCGCGTTCGCGCTCCGGAATGACCTGAACATCACCTCTGAGGATGAGAATCACACATCCCATCCCTATGTGCTGATTCAGTATTATGACCTGAACGAATCCAAACATGGCATGGATGTTTTTGAGATTGAGCCGGAAAATTCGACATATAAATTTGAATATTCCATGAATGCCGGAGATCCGGTGGTTGCACCCTATCCCTTGGATAAGGTGATCGGAGCCGTGCCCCCGTCGGAGATCTGCGGCAGAAACGGAGACCCGGCCCGGAATTCCTACTGGGAGGACCACAAGGGCCAAGCCTGGGCCGTGTCCGGAGGCTCTGGCCTGTCCGTTCATTTCTGGTATCCCCTGGATCCCTCCTTTTGGTATAATAAGGATGAGAATGGGGACGGCGTTGTCGAAGGGCCTGGGGATCCGGTTCCTTGGCTCCCGTCCGGCATAGTGCAAAAATCAACGCATCCTACTTTTCCCGCGAATATGGTTGGCAGACCCCTGGCGGTCCAAGTCAGTTATAAGACAGAATGGCCGGATGAGGTTCCGATCCTCAAGGCCGGAGAAACCCTCACCTTTGCCGGGGGCGAATACCGGGCCGACCATCCTGAAACCCGGGAGGGCCTTCCCATGGTCCTCGGCTGGGCCGCGGGTCAGGTGATCTTTGACGAAATGAATCCCGCGATGGAAAAGGGAGAGAATAATGATAAGATAATTGATGATTACTTAGTCAGGCTGGTTCAGGTTCTGAATGAACACAGGGTTCCGCTATCGGATATGCCCGAGAAACTCACCCCTGCCGGCGGAAAGGTGAAAGTGGTGGGGGGACGATGGTATTTCGAGCAACTGCACACGGGGCTGAAGACCCGGTTCTTCTATGATCCCATGACCAAGGAACTCGGATTCCGGGGATTTGTCAACGACAAGACCGCGGGTGACAAGAAACTGACCGGCTCGCCGCCGTCGGTCTATGTGGTCCAGCCGAACATTCTCACCGAGGTGGAGAAGAATACCCTCAGGGGGCTGGAAGGCGCGGACGACGGATTTCGGAGCGCGGTGGATAATCTTTACGAACTGACCCGAGACCCTGCGAACTTGAGGACGGATTCGGAGGCTTATACTGTCGGACTCAGTGACGCGCAGAAGGATATCAAAACCTATAAAGAGACCCTGTTTGAAAATCAGTTCAATGCCCTGTGCGGGTCCATTCACAGCCTGTGCCCTGACTGCGGATTTGATACGATCTGTGAAAACCCGGGGGCAAGCGACGATGCCTATCCTTTTCCTGAGATGGCCCTGGGTACCGGGCTTGCACTGGTGCCGAGCGCGTTGCTGCTGGATCCTGAGTCGGACCTGTCCGGCGGCTATGTGACCCTGGCCGAGAACAACCACCCCACGCTGGGGGACCTGCCGGTCGCACTGCACATCATTCGGGTGAAGAACGACAAGTATCGCGGAGCCATCAAGACGATTAACTCGGACAATGTGTTCGATGAAAAAATCACCCTGCGCCACACCGCGGATTTCGGGGCCAATCCGGAAGATATGGTCTTTGAATGGTATTACCGGGAGCAGGACGGCACGGAACAGCCCCCGCCGGACACCGCATCCGCGGGGATCTGGCAGGTGTTCCCGGGCAAGGGGCCCGAGGTCGCCATGGCCGGCGCGGGCGCGGCCCTGCTCACGGATAATCTCTTCTTCTGCCGGTACCGGCACAAGGAGAGCGATGGGGATGACCCGACATCCTGGTCCGACTGGGCCGGCGCTGCCAATTCCCGCCCTCCCAAGGAAGGAGAGGATCCCTCGGAGACCTTCAATGCCATGCTGGCCGAGGGATGGGTCAAGCGGGTGCTGAACGGGATCAATCCCTTTGAGGCGAGGATAAGCGATTTTTACAGCAGCGACAGCCCCGCGACCTACACGAGCATGGTTCGCCAGGCCGGGCCGAGGTTCGAGGGCGCGGTCGCGTTCAATCCGGACAAGGATGTGATCGAGAATGTCGGACTGATCGGGCTGTACCAGACCGTGCTGAACCGGGCCGAGGATCTGAGCATCAACTTGGCGCAGCCGGCCGGTTCGTCAGGTGTCTATACCGCGTTGCTTCTGGCCGCGAGTCGGATCTCGGGATTCCACACCCTGCTCGGGAACGAGGCATATACCGACGCACTTGACCCGACCATCGGGTTCGGCACGGAGAGCGTGGAATACGGGAGCCTGGCTCCCACCATCTTCACGTTCATGAACCAGGTACCGAGCCTGTTGGACGAGGAGCTGGCCCTGCTCCGGGGCCGGGATGAGGAGGGCGCGAAGCCAGCCTACAACCGCCTGCTCTGGAACTTCACCAAGGCCGAGGGGGAGGCCGCGTATGCACTGTCGTACAATCTCACCGACGTGAACAAGGACGGCTTCATTAACGAGGCTGACGGCCGGGCCACCTTTCCCCAAGGCCACGGGGACGCGTGGGGGCATTATCTGACCGCGCTGAAGAGTTATTATCGGCTGCTGAGGCATGATCAGTTCAACTGGGAGTCCCGTCCTGAGAAGTTCCAGATTGAGGGGGTGGTCATGGATGTGGACTACCTTGATGAGCGGAAGTTTGCCGAGACCGCGGCCGCCAAGGCCAAGGTCGGCAGGGAGGTGGTGAACCTGACCTACCGCTCCAGATATGTGGAGGATCCTGACGGACAGTGGCAGGGATACAAGGACACCGACGCAGACCGGGCCTGGGGCCTTGAGGAGTGGGGGCAACGCTCCGCGACCGCCGCGTTGTATGACTGGGCGGTGGCCAATGCCATTCTCCCCTCCTCGGTCTCCTTCAAGCTGACCCAGGCCGACATGGATCGGCTGAAAAGGGAGAATGTTCCTCAAGCAGTCATCAACACGCTCTATCCGATCATGAACAAGGGATACCGGGCCCAGGATGAGTTCATGGCCGCGGTGCGGGTCGCGATGGGCGAGGATCAGGCCCTTGAATACGGGGACTTGGTTCTGAAGATTGCGGACAACGACGGACTGAAACGGATTGACCGGACCACTGTGCCGGATATCCTGGAGATCGCGTCCCAGGCCCGCCAGATCCAGCAGGAGTACGATCAAGCCAACACCGGCCTGAACCCCCTGGGTCTGGCCACCGATGCGGTACCCTTTGACATTGATCCCTCAAGGATGGTTCCGGGTGCGTTCAACGCGGCCACCCAGTTCGAGCAGGTGTATGAGCGGGCCATGAACACGATGGAGAACGCCCAGATCGTCTTCAACCACGCCAATGATCTGAAGAACCGGATCCGGCAGGTGGCCAATGACACAGAGACGTTTGACGAAGAGGTCAGGGATCAGGATCGGGACTACCGGAACCGGCTCATCGAGATATTCGGCACCCCCTACGAGGGGACCATTGGGGCCGGCAAGGTCTATCCTGCGGGCTACAAGGGGCCGGACTATTTCCTGTATGCGTACGTTGACGTGAGCAAGGTCAGCGATGAGACGGTTCCGAAGCCGAGCAGCGAGTTCACCGCGTATTTTGCTCCCATGGATAAGAAGTTCGTCAAAGACGGCGTTGATCTGAAGGAGAAATTTTCGCAGTTCTTTGGCACGGATCTGGGCAACGAATCGGATTATACCAGCACGGACTTCAATACCCTGAACGTCCAGTTTCCCACGAGTGATGGCAAATACGGCTTCCAAGCCCCGTCGGACTGGGGAATGCGCAAATCCCCGGGCGAAATCCACCAGGCGCTGATCGAACTGGTCAAGGCCGAGGCTGATCTCCAACTGGCCTTGTCCGATTACGGCAGCCTGCTGTCGGCCATCAAGATTGCGACAGATCTGCTGAAAGCCCGGTCGGATCTGAATGCGGAGGAAGTGAAGATCAAGGGCATTCGGGACATTGCTATAACAAGTCTCAATGTTGTAATCGCGGCAGGCAGGGAGACAGAAAAAGGATTTGAATATTTCGGCGATGTGGCCGGCGATACGGCGGATGCCGCCGCAGAGGCAGCTCCGAAAAGCGTCGGCACGTCCACGGACGCGACGTCAGTAGTGCGAGCCACTGCGAAAACTGTGGGAGCAGTATCGAAATCTGCTTTCCTTATAGCGGCGAAAGTCTCGGGCGCTGCAGCCGCAGCTGCTGAAAACCTCAAAGAGATTGGTCAGATGTATGCGGAAACCAAAATCGAAAAAGCTCAATATAAATATGAAATCCGGCAGCAGCTCAAGGAGATTGAGTCGCAAATGGGTGACGAGGCATCCATGCGTATGGCGGTCTTCAAAGCC
Organism: Desulfobacterales bacterium; assembly: GCA_029940115.1. Lineage (GTDB taxonomy): Bacteria > Desulfobacterota > Desulfobacteria > Desulfobacterales > 4be13 > JAOZRQ01. The sequence goes on along the minus strand of JAOZRQ010000121.1, from coordinate 584 downwards.
AAGGAACATACACGCCAGATATCCGAAAAATATCGGGCCGTGCTTCAGAAAGGTCTGCGCCTTATGGAGGAGCGAAAGGCATTCAACGCGAAAATCGCGGCCAAAACCCAGGGGAAGCGGTACATGGACATGGCTTTCCGCATGAACCTGAACGGCGCGCTTTCAAAGTACCGGAGCATGTTCGACCTGGCCTCCCGGTACTCGTATCTGGCGGCCAAGGCGTATGACTATGAGACCAACCTGAGCGACCGGGACCCGGCCTCGGCCAAGCCCCTGCTCACGGACATCGTGAAAAAGCGCACCCTGGGCCAGTACCAGGATGGGCAGTATGTGGTGGGCCGGGGCGGTCTCGGCGACATCCTTGTCCGGATGAAGGCCAACTTCGACTCGCTCAAAGGGCAGATGGGTTTCAACAACCCCCAGACCGAGACGGGCCGTTTCTCCCTTCGCCATGAACTGTTCCGTATAAAAGAAGGCGAAAACGGCGTGAGTGCTATTGACGAGAAGGAGATGACCCCTGAGGAGATCGAGAACAAATATAAGCGCATCAAGAACGATTACGATTGGAGGAGCATGCTGAAAAA
>JAOZRQ010000594.1 GCA_029940115.1 Desulfobacterales bacterium | reverse complement strand
ATCAGGTGTCTGCAAATAACCGATGGTCAAAACCAGGGCGGAACCGTCAGTAAGCTCGACAATATCCTGACGAGTACCCTTGCCAAAGCTTTTTTTGCCTATGGAGACTGCTCTTAGGTTTTGCGTCAAAGCGGCAATAAACACCTCGGCAGCACTGGCTGTTTTCTGATCCTGCCACAGATAAATTTTTGAATCAGGTGTCAGCGAGGAAGTAAAGGTGGTATATGTTTTGATGACCTGTTTCTGGTTTCTGACAGATATGACAATCCTGCCTTTGTCCAAAAACAACATGGCAGCGTCAACAGCCGCGTGAAAATCTCCTCCGGGATTACCTCTCAGATCAATAATGATCGGCTGACCTTTTTCAAAACCGTTCAGAAGGGATTTCAATTCCTGACAAACGGAGACTGCAAACCCGCAAATTTTAATCACCGACATGCCATCCAAGTCTTGACGGACAACAGCATTGACAGATATAGGCTCCCGTTTTATCAGGATCCTTCTGCTTATCCCGCTCTCTTTGTGAATCGTCATTTTCAGATACGTTCCTTCTCTTCCTTTTGCCATAGCAGCCAGCGTATAAAGGGATTTTCCCTCAACGGGCATGCCGTCAACAGCCTCAAGTCTGTCTCCGATCTCTATGCCTGCCTTGTGAGCGGGCGTGTCAGGATAGGGATAACATATCACCTGTCCGGCATCATTTTTCTGGATTTCCATCCCGATTCCCGCATAGGTATCTTTCTGAGAATCCTTAAATGCCGAATATTCTTCTGGGGACAGGTAATCAGAAAAAGGGTCTTTATGGTTCAGATAAGCTCTTATGGTGTCCCGGACAATCTGACTTCTCTGAACATCCGATTCCGAAAACAAAAAATTTTCTCTGATCTTCGTGACCGCTTCAAGATAGTGAAATATGTCCTGATTGTCCATCCAGAAGTTGTCAGTTGCAATGGCGGTTTGTGTTTCAAAACATATAAACAGTGTCAGCAAACCGATGACAACCCTATTCATCAAGACCCATCTCCAAATAAAGCTCGCTTTGTTTTTTAAGCTGTTCAAGCTGTTTTTCTTTCCCTTTGACAGAAGACTTTAAGAGCTTAATGTCTTCTTTGTATTTCAGGATCTGAGCAGACACGGTCTTTTTGTTCTTGCCCCCTTTCCTTTCCAAAGACTTCAAATCGGCATCAATCGCCGTGAGCCTTCCTTTTTCATCTTCAAGCTCCGCTTCGAGTTTCTCTTTCTCACTCGAAAGCCTTTCCTGTTCCTGAACAAATCTCTGATTTTGTTCATTCAGATATTCCAGTTCCCCTTGTTTCTGGATGATATGCTGTTCCCGCTCTTTATTCTCCCGCATGGTACCGAGAAGAGCGCTCTGACAGCCTGCTGCAACCATGCACAAGACAAGAAGAACAACAACATGCAAATTTCTCTTATACACAAATCCTCCTTCTCCCTCCCCTTTTAAACCTGAACTTGAACGTGAACATTCATTTACAAGCACGTTCACGTCCACGGGGATTCCCTAAATCTGTTATAATCAAAAATTTGGGAATTTCTTCAAAGCTTATGGCTCATGGATGCCATTGCAGTTGTGCTTTCCTTTAACTGAGCCAGATTACTTTCCCATTTTTTTATTTCCTTATTCAGGGACGATGACTTTTTCTTCTGCTGGGAACGAAATTCTCTTAACTCGGCAAGTTCCGTTTCTGCAACACGAATGCCTTGTTCTGCCTTGAGATGTTCATCTTCCAATTTCTGCTTCAGCTCCTGACGTTGAGCGGCAGCCAACTGGCTTTGTCCGACCTGATCACTGATCTCGGCGATCATCTGTTCCAACTGGTCATTATATTCCTGAGTTTCTTGGTTTACAGCAAACGCATACTCAATACGAGCTTGCAAATCATCTTCTTTGCCTTTCAGCATGGCTTTCCTCTTGTTCAGACGGTTTGCATAGGAATATCCGGCCGCTCCTCCGATGGCTCCCCCGATGGCGGCTCCGAGCAACGTGGCTTTTGTGTCCTTTCCGAGAAGTTGACCGACAACTGCGCCAATGGCTGCGCCGATTGCCGCTCCTCCTCCTGTTCCCTCAGCCTTTGTCTGCTGATCTGTGGTGGCGCATCCCGCTGTGAGGCAGAATACAAGCATCAGAATTGCCAATTTTTTCATAACACCCTCCTTATAATTTTTTCAAGTCCTCTTGAATTGCTGCCATATTCAATGTGTTATGTTTGAGATAGTCTTGGTGATGCCTGTTTATGACTTTTATGATTTTAATTTTGTCAAAACGTCCCGCTTCTGTCATCTTGTTTGCATAATCGTCAAACTCCTCAGACACTGTTTTGGGATCCGCATCGGCCAGAGATTTGATGATACTTTCATAATCAGACAATCCCAAACGGATATTCTCTTTTTTCTCTTTCAACTGCTTTTCATATCCTTCTGTCAACCTTGTATTTTCCAATTGGATTGCGATGTTATGCCGTTTTTCCAGGTGAGGAATCTCCAATATGTCCCTGCGAAGCAACAAAGCCTTTTCAGATGCGCTCTGAATCAGATGATAGACCGATTGGCTTATAATATCCTTTGTTTTTTTCAGGGATTCTTCAACTTGCACGGGTTTTTCAGGGCTTTCGGGAGGTTCAGGTTTGCTCAGATACAGTTCCAGAGCAAAATCTTCTTTGACCTCCTTTTTCACAGGTTCTTCAGGGCTTTCAGGATGTTCAGGTTCTTCAGCAGGGATCTCAGGCGCTTCAGGTTTGCTCAGATGCGGTTCCAAAGAAGGCGCTTCTCTGACTTCCTCATGGCTCTCCAGTATGGCCGGTGCATACGCAACCTTGAATGAACACGCGTTTGAAACCTGTCCGTCATTGTTTACCCTGACGCTCCACTCATTTTCTTTGGGGCCGACATTGATATGATATCTGAGTTCTGTGCCACTCTCATAGGCCAATCTTCGCTTGGGTCTTTTGCCAAATTTCTTCTCTCCGATGATTTCAAGTTCGATCTTTGAGTTACGAGTAAAGTTTTTTCCATAGATCGTTATCCATTGTTTCTGGCCTACGGGCGAAGGAGGTAGGGGATTTGGCCTTACCTCTGTCACAGATGGTTTCGGACCGGTAGGAGCTGAGGTTGAAGTGGGAATAAGCGGGGAAGCTGAACTATCCTCAATTTTTTTGTACTTCCTGAGAACATATTTGTTATCCCGTGAAATTACCCTATGCACAACACGATTATACCCTTTTGTTGTTGTTGCCTCATAAATCATGGTACGATTGTCATTTGTAAAATGATGAAACAATCGAACATGATTGCCGCTTCTGTTGAGAATATCTCCCGGTTTTAAATTTGACCATGGGATTTTCTCAGAAATTCCGTTCAGGCTTCCTGTTCCGTATTTGCTTGAGGTTTCCCAGGTACGACTGACAAACCCGGAACAATCAACCCCGGCAAAGTCACCTCTCCAAGTGGTTTTGTCATTTCTGTAACAACGCTTTGTATTGCCGGCAATTTCACCCCGTTCTATTTTCTTTTTAAATTTTTCTATGCTGTCAAATCCGCACCAGTTGTATGGGATGCCTTTTATTCGCTTACCCTCTCTCCATTTATTCCATCTGGAGTTTGAGTTTCCTTTTTGTACTGTCCACTCATATTCAGCATACCGTTCCGCATTCTGAATCACCTCTTCCCGTGTAATAGCGAACACATCAGACGCGCACAAGCAAATAAGAACAGCCACAGCCACTAACGCTGAAATAATGTATTGAGCCTTTGTTTTCATCACTCGGGTCTCCATTTCAGAATTTTCACTCCTTCGAGGGTTGTCACCACCTGATGAATCCCTCCTTTCGGGTCTATCTGGGCTTTCTTATAGACGGTGGAATAATATTCATTCGGCAGTTCGGTCACAGAGACGCACTCACCAGTTTCATCATATTTCCATATCTCCAGATGGACATAATTGTCTTCGGTGATACGCTCGACCTCGAGATAAAGAAACCCGGCCTCATCCTGCCGGAGAAACACGACCGCGCCGAACACATCATCGCTTT
>JAOZRQ010000593.1 GCA_029940115.1 Desulfobacterales bacterium | reverse complement strand
ATCACGAGTCACGCATCACGAGTCACGCATCACGAGTCACGCATCACGAGTCACGCATCATCCATCATTTGATCCATTCCTTGATCAAATTGTCATACCGTCTCTCCAGGGGCCCCTCTTCGGTGTCCTCTATTTTGTTTTTGCGATGCTGAAGGTAGGCATCGCGAAAGGCCTCATAAGGCTCAATGGCCGCTTCTTTGATGGCCTCGTAATCGCCAGTGTGGAACGAGGTCTCGTTCACCGTCTCAACGAGAGTGCTTCCCAACAAGGCCTCGGTGGGCATTTCCACATAAGTGACCGGATTCAGAAACCGGTCTCCGAGTATCCCCACCGAATCCCGCAGGGTGGAAGGCCCCAGAATGGGCCACACGATGTAGGCCCCATCTCCGAGACCGTAAACGGCCAGCGTCTGCCCGAGATCCTCCTCAGCAGGTCTGGCGAATTTCGGATTGTTTTCCGCCACGTCTCCGAACCCGAGGATGCCCACCGTGCTGTTGATGAGAAACCGGGCGAGTTCGGTCTCCGCAGTCCGGAACTTCCTTTGGAGCAGACAGTTCAACATACGGATCGGCGCGGTGAGGTTCTGAAAGAAATTCTTCACACCGATCCGGAGCGCGGAGGGCGCCACCGCCTTGTACCCCTTGGCCACGGGCCTCAGCACCCAGAAGTAGAGCTTGTCATTAAAGTGGAACATGACCCGGTTCCACGGTGCCAAGGGGTCCGACACTTGGACAGACGCCTCTTCATCATCCTCATCAAGATCATCTTTGAGATCATCTTCAAGATCATCCTCAAGGTCATCTTCAAGATCATCCTCAAGGTCATCTTCAAGGTCATCTTCAAGATCATCCTCAAAGTCATCTTCAAGATCATCCTCAAGGTCATCTTCGAGATCATTCTCAAGGGGAGCATCTGCCCTGATGTCCGCTTTTCGGCTTGCCGTAGCCCGATCGGCGGCGGAGAGATGCAGGTTCTCCCCTTGAGTGAATGCGGAGATCGATTCAGAAGGGACAATCCCGTTCTGATGGGCACACCCCGTTGAAAAGAAAACAAGGCACACAAAAATCAGCAACAGACAGCCAGGCTGATTTCTGGAACCATTACAAGTTTTCATCACTCTTACCCTTTTCCTTCCTCTGCCGCTCCACCTTCACCCTCACCTTCTCTATCAGGTGAGCCGGCGGCTTGTTCAGCAGTATCTTCTGGAACTGGTTCCGATAATTCTTCACAAGGCTAACGCCCTCGACCTTTACGTCATAAACCCGCCAGACCCCGTTGTTCTGCCATAATCTGTAGTTTACCGGAATCCTCACACTTTCCCGGGTGATCTCGGTCTTCACCAAGGCCCGGTCAGATTTGTCACCGGATCCGATCTTCTGACTCAGATAGTTGATCTTCTCGTTCTTATACTCGGCCTGTATTTTGGCCAGATAGGTGTTTTCGAGAAGCCTGGAAAAATGGTCCGTGAATGCCTCCATCTCCTTGCCAGTGAACTTCTTTCGGTACCGGCCCAAGGCCAGTTTGGAAATCCGGTCGAAGTCGAAGATATTGCCAATGATCTGCCAGATCTTCTCCCGCTGGGTCTCCTTCTGGGTCTGGTACTGAGGGTCCTTCAGAATGCGGATCACCTCATCCAAGGGCCCCCGGATCGCCTCCATCGGGTCCGTGGCCCCGTGGGAGGGAAGGGGAAAAGCGACAAGCAGAAAAAGCAACGCACCAATGATTCTTTTCATAACCTCCTCCTTGATGTTTAAAGATTTACGCCTGCTTTGGCAAATATTGAACAAACTACCCGGCTTCTGGTGTGGTGCCGTCCCACCAAAACCGGATCACCCCAATTGTAGGGTGGGGTTCCAGAAGGTGTTTGAAAACATCTGCCACCCTCTGCCCGTGCCCTGCCCTTTGCCCGTGCCCCTGCCCGACACAGGGCACGGCAGGGGCCTCCCCTAAATCCGTTATAATCAGTTTTATTTTCATATGCCTATTCCCCAGCCAATCCTCGCAGGCCGTCGCGAAAACAGCAAAAACTCCGTGAGTTGTTTTCTTCAACATTCATGTTCGGAGCAATTGCGGCAGCCCATTTTCGCTTTTTTTCCAGAATACGAACGGAACGCTTTCCATAGCTCTGTAGTTCCCTTACACCCCCCGGGTAAATAACTTCTGCCAATTTTTCCCATGTCCCGCACTGTGCATCTTGGGTATAGCCTGCAAAGGCTTCATTAAAATGTCGATAGGCTTCCTTGATTGCATTCGGATCGCCAAAATACCATGCTTCCAGTTCTTCAATGGCGATTCTGACTAGGAACATCGGTTTTTGTTCGCACGAGTCCGAGACCGAGAGCAATTGATTTTTAAATGCAACACAATCATCCCTGTTATTTAGGTCTGTCAGTAGAACGACAACTTCCTGATCTCCCATATCCTTTCCATACGCTCTGAGTTTTGAGGGAAGATTATGCAAAAGCGTTCTGTCATTTCGGTTCGGTGTCACATAAATATCTTCTGGAAGCCGACCAATTCCCTGATGTTTATGAATCTTCCATGTATGAGGTGTATTGTATTCGCCGACAATTTTGTTCATCAGAATGGACAGCGCAGTCAGTTCCGCCTGCCCTTCCACTAAAATCTCAAAGTGCATTTGCCTACCTCGCATCCAGATAATCACTGTACCAGAGGGAACCGAGGGGCTGTCCCTCATCAGTCATGACTTGAACATACGCATATTCACCTGTGCGTTTAATTTTTGAGATCCCGTCAGCGCCTTTCTCCAACACCCAGACCTCATCAAGCTCCAATGCATCCACAAAATAGGGCTGGTGCGTGGTGATAAACACCTGTGACCCGCGCTTTGGTCCTGCTGCATGAGACCTGAACTCACTCGCCAGTGTCTCCAGAAGTTTATGATACAATCCGTTCTCAGGCTCTTCGATGAAAATGAAAGGAGGGGGATCAGGAACTCTCAGCAGTAGCATGTAGCAAAGCATCTTCAATGTTCCGTCAGACATCTGCTGCTGGGTAAACGGCCTGGCAAACCCTTTATCCTGAAACAACAGATGGAGATTGTTGGTGATCTCATCCCTGTAGGTTTTTATTGTTCCGATACCGGGAATTTTCTCTGACATATCTTCAAGGATGCGTTTAAGAATAATCGGATGCTTTCTTTCAAGATACTGGACAACATTGCCTGCATTGTCGCCATAAAGGTTCAGGTGCTTTTGGATGCCTGCCTGGGGTATCTGCCTGGCGGCATCGGGATAAAAATAACTCAGATGCCATGCCTTGATGAATTTTTTGAACCTGGCGATTCGGGGATTTTCAGAAAACTGTTCCGCAAGGGAGACAATTGCCAATTTATGAGGCTCAAATTCCACCTCTTTTCTTTGCGATTCATCCCCTTCAAGGGCCTCATCACCGATCCAGACAGTCCCCTTGCCGTTTTCCAGATAAAGAAACGATTTCGGCTGTCCATGAGACTGATTTTTTGCCCGTTGTCTTAATCTTTCTGATCGGACAGCGGGCAGTTCGTTTTTATCTTTGCCGATTGCGACTTCATAGGTGATCGGACGATCATCTTCTGATTCACGGTAACAGACGGTTATTTTGACAGGTTCGTCTTCATTTCCGTTTGTTGTCAGCTTGTCATAACCGCCACATCCTCTGGCATTACAAACTGTTTCCAGGTCGGAATCCATGCAATCAGCCAAAAAGGCAAATGCATCGAATACGGAACTTTTCCCTGAACCGTTTTTCCCAATAACAGCCGTTAACGGAGTCAGGGGTTTTGCAGATATCAAATTCTCGTCCGTTCCGATTCGGCCCATGGCAATATCTTTAAGAACCCGATAATTCTGAATGCGAAATCCTTCAATTTTCGTCATAGGGCTGCCTCTTTATTATTAGTTGAGATTGGTGTGGTAGAGCTTTCAACAAAAGATTTGTCATCTCGGTGGTGTGTCATGCGAAAAACCGCTTCGCTCAATTTTCGCACTCCGGACAATCTTTTTGGTGGTGTGTCATGCGAAAAACCGCTTCGCTCAATTTTCGCACTCCGGACAATCT
>JAOZRQ010000592.1 GCA_029940115.1 Desulfobacterales bacterium | reverse complement strand
CTTTTCGCTCATTTGGGAAGTGCAAACCACTTTTCAGGCAAAATGAAGGATGCCAGGGCGTGTTTATAAAAACGAAGATCATGGCCGAATTGCCGGGCCATTTTCACAGTCCCCACGGGACAATGAGAGCAACTCCCCAACTGGCAGATACGTCCCACTTATGATTATAACGGATTTAGGGGAGTCCCATGCCCGTTCCCGGCGCACGTCCAAGTTCACGTTCACTCACGAGAAGGAAAAACAGAATGCTTTGCAGAAAGGCGGAAATCACATGCGCGCGTATCGTTTGGAACTCGCTGTCTCCCTTTTCCTGATCGTGGTCACATTTGCCGCGTTCTCGCAGGTGCTGAATCACGATTTCATCAACTTTGATGACGATGACTATGTGACGGAAAACCCCCATGTCCAAGCCGGTCTCACCCAAAAGACCCTGGCATGGGCCTTTGCCGCGTTTCACTCAAACAACTGGCATCCCCTGACATGGCTCTCCCACGCGCTTGACTGCCAGTTGTTCGGCCTGAACCCGGGGATGCATCATCTGACCAATCTGCTGATCCACATCGCGAACAGCATCCTCCTGTTTCTCCTTTTCAGGCGGATGACACGCGACCTGTGGCCCTCGGCACTTGTCGCGGCCCTCTTCGCACTGCATCCGCTTCATGTGGAGTCGGTGGCTTGGATCGCGGAGCGAAAGGACATGCTGGGCGGGTTCTTCTGGATGAGCACCCTGCTGGCATATCTCCGTTATGCGGAATCGCCCCAATTGACCCGATATCTCCCGGTGCTGATCCTCTTTGCCATGGGCCTGATGGCCAAGCCGATGCTCGTCACCCTGCCTTGCGTCCTGCTTTTGACTGACTATTGGCCACTTGGTCGGGTGAGGGGCGAGAGGCAAGGGATGAGAGGCGAGGGGAGGGCGGTGCTACTTTGGGAGAAACTGCCGCTGTTTGCCTTGGCAGCCGCTTCGAGCGTTGTGACGGTGATGGCCCAGAAATCTGGGGGGCTGGTGCGCTCTCTCGACATGTTTCCCTTGGGCATCCGAATCGGGAACGCGCTGGTATCCTACGCCAGCTATATCGGAAAGATGCTCTGGCCCTTGGATCTCGCCTTCTATTACCCGCATCCGGGGACCTCCCTGCCCGGGGGGAAGATTGCGTTGGCCGGACTCTTTTTGGCAGGGATATCCTTCCTCATTGTCCGGTCCGGTCGCCGACATCCTTATCTCGTTGTGGGGTGGCTCTGGTATCTCGGCACACTTGTCCCGGTGATCGGACTGGTGCAGGTGGCATCCCAAGCCATGGCGGACCGATACACCTATATCCCCTTCATCGGCCTCTTCGTCATGATGGCTTGGGGGATTCCCGCGCTTGCAGGGGAATGGCGTCATCGCCGACCCCTGTTTGCCACATTGGCCACGCTCATCCTTCTGGGATGCACGGTGTGTACATGGCTACAGGTCCGCCACTGGAAGGACAGCATCACCCTTTTCGCCCATACCCTTAGCGTCACCGAGGAGAATTACCTCGCAAACAACAGCCTGGGCGCGGCGCTTCAGAAAGAGGGCCGCATCAATGAGGCCATCCCCCATCTTTCCGAGGCGATCCGGATCAAGCCGGACGGGGTGCAGGCACACTATAACATGGGCGTGGCCTTGGATCGTCAAGGCGATACCGAGGGGGCGATCCGCCACTTCTCCGAGGCGGTCCGGCTCAAGCCCGACTTTGCCGACGCGCATTATAACTTGGGAATTGCGTTGAAACGGCAGGGAAACCTGAATGAAGCGGTTCGCTGTTTCTCGGCGGCTGTGCGCGTCAATCCGGACTTTGCAGAGGCGCATAACAATCTCGGATCCGCGTTGAAGGATCAGGGAAACGCCGGTGAGGCGATCACACATTACCGCAAGGCCCTGACGATCCGACCCGATTATGCGGAGGCGCACAACAACTTGGGAACCGCGTTGAAGATTCAGGGAAAACAGAAGGCGGCCATCCGGCATTATTACCAAGCCCTGCGGATGAATCCCGAACTGGCCGAGGCGCATTTCAACGTGGGCGTCGCGCTGGGGACCCAAGGGAAACACGAGAAGGCCGCTGGCCATTTCTCCGAGGCGTTGCGGATCAGGCCCCAGTTTGCGGAGGCGCACTACAGCATGGGTGTTGCCTTGAGGAGACTGAAACAGACTGAGGACGCGATGCGGCATTATCAGGCCGCACTGGAGATCAGGCCCGATTTTGCGGAAGTGCATTTCAACATGGGGGTCCTGCTGGCTGGTCAGGGGAAATTTGACGACGCGTCGGATCATTTCTCCCACGCGGTGAAAATCAAGCCGGATTACGCAAATGCCCACAACAACTTGGGCACGGTCTTGGCCCGCATGGGAAAATACAAAGACGCGGCCACGCATTTCTCGGAAGCGGTGCGGCTACGGCCCGATTTTCCCGACGCGCAGAGGAATCTTGCGGCTGTCTTGGAGTTGATAGGAGGTAAGAAGTGAGGGTGAGGCCTGACATAGGCCGTCTAAAGACACCAAACGCCCTGTCCCGCAGGGACCAACTGAGAACAGCCCGGCAATTCATTGCCGGGAACGGATTGGACACCAAACGCCCTGTCCCGTGGGGACAACTGAGAACAGCCCGGCAATTTATCATGTCATCTACAAGGATTGGGGATAAGAAAGAATTTCCTGTCCCTAGAAGGTGTTTGAAAACTAGTTGGCCATAAGTCAAGCTCTTGACATCGGGAAATTTCGCCTTGTCATATGGTTGAAACAATGAAACATGAAAGGAGGCCATCATGGCCCGGAAACCCTGTTCCACTGATGTCACCGACAAACAATGGGAGATTCCCGAATCGCCTCTCCCGCCCCCGGCTCCCACGGGCAGGCCCCGACTTCCCCTGCGGGAGGTCGTCAACGCCATCCTTTGTGTCCTGCGGGCCGGATGCGCGTGGCGCCTGCCTCCCCACGACTTTCCGGAGTGGCGGAGCGTCTGCGGGTGGTTTCGGAAATGGAGGATCGACGGCACTTGGGAGACGGTCCACGACGCCCTCGTCCGGGAGGTGCGGATCCAGGCGGGTCGGAACCCGGAGCCCTCCCTCGGGATCATCGGCACGCAGTCCGTCAAGATCACCGACAGGGGCGGCGAGCACGGATTCGACGGCGGCAGGAAGGTGAACGGACGCAGGCGCCACATCGTCACCGACATCCTCGGCCTCATCGTCGGCCTGCTCGTCCACAGTGCCGGCACCCAGTACCGTGACGGTGCGGGGCTGCCGCTCTCCGTCCTGGTCGCCCCAGCCCCGCATGGGGGTCATCCTCGCCGATGGCGGGTACACGGGCAGGATCGTGGAGCGGGCGGGGAGGTTCTTCGGCCGGGTGATCGAGGTGGTGACCCGTCCCCGGGGATCCTCCGGGTTCGTCCTCATTCCCCGGCGGTGGGTGGTCGGGAGGACGTTCTCATGGCTGAACCGGCATCGCCGTCTCAGCAAGGACTGCGAGTACCTGACCGGGAGCGGCGAGGCCATGATCCGGGTGGCCATGATCGGACTGATGCTCCGTCGGCTGGCGCCGGACTGATCCGTCCCGTCCCGCCAAATGGGAATAAGGAACGCATGAGACAGCCGGATCGGATGAATCCGGGGCCTCGGAGTGTTTCCGACCTGTCTCAATTTTTTGTCCAATGAATTCAGCATGTTGCGAGTTTTTTTTCCGAACTTTCACGGGAAGACGGAGGTCACATCCGTCAGGCAACGGACTCCGGCCTCAATTTTTCCGTAATATAACAAAAAAATGCCAAGCAAACTCAGACAGATATAATTTTAGTCGACTATACTTTTCAAACGCCTTCTACGGGACAAAAAATTGGGTGGCATTTGTCCCCGGCAATGAATTGCCGGGCTATTTTCAGTTGTCCCTACGGGACAAAAAAATTGGGTGATATTTGTCCCCGGCAATGAATTGCCGGGCTATTTTCAAAAGTCCCTACGGGACAGAAATCCCGGAGACGGGACAGAAATCCCGGAGGATGAGTTGCCCCGGCAATGAATTGCCGGGCTATTTTCAGTTG
>JAOZRQ010000591.1 GCA_029940115.1 Desulfobacterales bacterium | reverse complement strand
GTTCAAGTTCAAGTATAAGTTCAAGTTCAAGTTCAAGTTCAAGTTCAAGTATAAGTTCACGTTCAAGGCCTCCCCTAAATCCGTTATAATCAGACTAAGAAAGCGGGAATCACTTGTCCCCCGTTTGAGACCATCCCGTCAGACCGGCCACGCGACCGGGGGGAATGACAGAGAAAATGCCCTATCAGATTGTCAAACATATCCAATTAGCATAAATCATTTATGCTTGCAAGGAAAAAATGATACAGAGGAGGATTTTGAAAGAAACCCGTTTTCGGACATGTTGCCGCGTTCCCCGATAAGCTTGTCCCCGACATTTTTCCCCCGATACCTGTCCTCAACACCTTTTATCGGGAAAAGATGTCGAGGACATGTATTGGGAAAGGCTTGTCCCCGATGTTTTTTATCGGGGATGATATGAAACCCAAATTGAGCGATTCTTATCAGAAAAAACTGGCTGAATGTATGGCATTCAAGGCTTCCCCCCTCGCACACCTTTCACCCAATTGGGTGAGAATCCGAGGCCCCGACATTGCAGGTGGGAATCATGTTCAGGCCAAAGAATCGCTCAATTTAGGTGAAAATAGATCAATGGGGTTGTGGGGAGATTTGATTTTGGAAAGGAATGGTGATATAAAAGGCTTGTGCCCCGTTGTCAGTGGCCCGCGGCTTGTGGCCGGCAAGTGATGAACAACTGACAGCGAACGACAGCGAACGACTGACAACAGCCAAGGAGGCTTTATGAGACGATTTCATTCTTATGGACCGGTGGATTGTGAGGAGCATTTCTGTGTGACTCGGGAAGAATTGATGGGGCAATGTACCAACCAACTCATCGGGAACCCTGAAAAAGGGGGGCATTATTTCACCATCTGGGCACCGAGGCAGGCCGGCAAGACATGGCTGACATGGGAGGTGAGAAAACGAATCGAAAAAGAGCACGGGGAGAGATTTCTCATCGGTTCCATGTCCGTGCAGGGTGTCATTTTAAAAGACGACGATTCGGAAGATGAGATGCTGAAAAAAGTTCCGGATCTGATGAGAGACACGTTCAGAATCAAACCGGACGCGCCTGAGACTTGGGAAGGATGGCGCAATTTTTTTCATCGGGACGAAGGTCTGTTTGATCGTCCGGTCATCCTGTTTGTTGACGAATTTGACAGCCTGCCGGCGAAGGTGATTGACCGCGTGGTGACACTGTTCCGGGACATCTACTTGAAACGGGAAAGTTACCTGCTTCACGGGCTGGCCCTGATCGGCGTCCGGGCCGTTCTCGGTGTCGAAAGCGACCGAGGGTCTCCATTCAACATCCAACGCTCACTACAGGTGCCGAATTTCACACAAAAGGAAGTTGACCACCTGTGTCAGCAGTATCAGGATGAGAGCGGTCAGACCATTGGATCGGATGTGGTTGCGGAAGTGTTCAGGGCCACCCGCGGGCAACCGGGTCTGGTCTGCTGGTTTGGCGAACTGCTCACCGAAAAGTACAATCCGGGACCAGATCAGCCGATTGACATGAACGTATGGAAAACGGCCTATCGAAAAGCCTGCTACACAGAGTGGAACAACACGGTGCTGAATCTTGTCAAGAAAGCCAGGACCAGATATCTGGGGCAGGTGTTGGAGATGTTCACCCGCTCGGACATGCAGTTCAGCATTGATGCGGAATGGTGCAGTTATCTCTACCTGAACGGCATCATTGACACAGAGACGCAGACCCATGAAACTGGAGAGACCGTGGAAATCTGCCGTTTTTCATCCCCGTTTGTCCAGAAGCGTCTTTTCAACGCCCTGACTCATGATCTGATCGGCGACCGCATGCCGATTCTCGCGCTTGAGCCGCTGGATGACTTGGCAGATGTGTTTGACGGGCCGGAACTGGATCTTCCTGCCCTGCTGGAACGGTACAAAGATTATCTGAAGCGTCTAAGCGCGCGAGGCATCAACCCTTGGAAAGATCAGCCTCGACGCGCGGACATGCATCTGACCGAATATGTGGGACATTTTCACCTGTATGCGTGGCTTCTGAGCGCGGTGGGGAGACGATGCATCATCAGGCCGGAATTTCCCACAGGAAATGGGAGAGTTGATCTGCATCTGCGGTGCGGTGAAAAACGGGGAATCATCGAAGTGAAGAGCTTCACCAATCTCTCAGACGCAAGGGCGGCCAAGGCACAGGCGGCAGGGTATGCCAAGCAGATGACGCTGAACACCGTGACCCTTGCCCTGTTTGTGCCGGTGGAAGATGAGGATGTTCTGGAACGGCTTTCCGGAGAAGAGGTGATTGACGGTGCAAAGGTTTTTGTCACGGCGATCGGATGGGTATGAAGGACTCGCGCCCGTTTTCTCTGGCGGGCCACAGTGAAAGTCCGTTTTCCAAAAAGGTGAGACCTTCATGTATAATTAAGATGGATTCCTTCTCCCGGCGGGCACAGCGAGGAATGGAAGTCCCTGCTGTCATTTTCAGGAAAATCGGTTCGGACCAAGTTGCCACCCATGCTGAAAGTGAAAGCGATTTCGGCATCCTTCATTTATGGGTTTGCATTTTTTGAAGCCAAAAGTTTGCAGTTCCGCCTTTGGGCGGTGCCACATCGCCGAGAGGCGAAACTGCAAACTTTTCGTTCATCCGAAAAGTGTAAACTATTTTTCAGGCAAAATGAAGGATGCCACGATTTCTTTGTCAAGGTGGCAAATTCCCACCCCCTGATTACGCATTTTGCCACCTTCAAATACGGTATTCACCCCATTGACTTCCTCTCTGTGTGATGGCATCACAATATTTTTTACTGAATGAACGGTATTCATTAACTGAATCGCAAGATAAAATTCAACAAAAATTCTCAGGAGCGGACATGGGGGAAATGCCAAGTGGGAAAATGTCACGGCCGACCCTGTTGGGCAATGGAGTCCGGGCCCAATCTGGGGTTGCCATTCACACGTTCCATGGGTGACGGTCTGTTTGAAATTCGTGCAAAAGGACGAGAGGGTATCGGCAGGGCGTTTTTCTGTACTGTCGTCGGATCAAAAGTTGTAATCCTCCGTTCTTTTATAAAGAAATCCCGGAAAACACCGGCCAGGGAGTTAAAAATTGCACGAAAAAGAATGAAGGAGGTGTCATGAAATCCCACAATGAAATGACTCAAGTTTCGCACCCCTATGTGAGCCCATTTTCCAAGGGTTTCAGGAGATGGTCGACCTCGAAAACCCACTTTTTGGGCAATGTGAGATCAGGCACTTGCACCCCATCATGACCAAAGATTGAGTCAGACGGACCAGAAACTGACTTGACCATCTGTATTCACTCAAAAATTTGGGTGCGAAACTTGAGGAAATGATATCCGAATGGATGGAAGACCCGGTGTTCAGAGCGGAATATGATGCACTTGAGGATGAATTTGCCCTGTTCGATGAATTAATCAGAGCCCGTGAAAAAGCCGGGCTGACTCAGGCCGAAGTTGCGAGGCGTATGAATACGGAAATTCCGGCGATAGCACACATTGAGAGCGGCGGAGACAGCAAACACCCTTCTCCGTCTGTTGCGACGCTTAACAGATATGCAAAAGCTGTGGGATGTCGGCTGGAAATTAAATTACATCCGTTAACAAAAACACCGAAACGGCTGTAAATGCAGGGACAGAAAAATGTCCGACTACTTCACCGGCATCTGCCAACAACAAAGAAACAGGAACTGAAAAAATGATAAACCTCAAACAGGAAGAACTCATCGGGCTTCTTACAGATCGGATCAGGGAAAAATTCCAAGAAGTCGAGCTGATTGATGTTTCGGAGAGCTGGGAAGACCCCGAAACGCTGTGGATCCATGTCACTGCCCCGGAGGATGAAGGCAGAATGACGGATCTCATCGAATTCGCAGGGGATCATACGACTGACATTCTTATGGATTACGGCTATCACATGTTGGTCATACCGACGCGGAGAAAAGTTGCCGTAGCCAGTGTGTAAGAAAATTGTTTTTCCTGCATATCAGGGAAACAGCAGGGAATGGTTGGGCATACAACACACAAGCATTGAACAGCAAATTAGATGCATAAATATTTGCCTGTGA
>JAOZRQ010000120.1 GCA_029940115.1 Desulfobacterales bacterium | reverse complement strand
CAGCTTGCAGCTTGCAGCTTGCAGCTTGCAGCTTGCAGCTTGCAGCTTGCAGCTTATTCAGGAGACGGCAATCGCCTCGCTCCGTTTCCTGGCTTCCTGGAATTCATCCTCCTGAATGACTGAACGGGTCTTTACCGCCGCTTTCACTGTGCGACGGGACTCGGTCGGCTCGATCGCGGTGATTTCAAGACGGCCCTCCTCATTGATCTTGAAGGTGATGTCAATGGGCGTGTCCGCTTCCAGCCCCGGAGGAAGGTTCAGTATGGCAGTGCCAATGACGATGGCCTGCTCGGGTGGAGCAATGGTCTCGCTGCTGTTGTTTTCCATGATCTTGATGGAGACCGCCTCCTGATCGTCTATGGCTGTGCCAAAGGTCTTTGTGATGACATTTGGGACATTGGTGTTTTTGAGAATGAGGTTGAACACAACCTCCTCATCTTTGGAATCGTGGGCAATGATGCCGAAGCTCTTGCTCGTCACGTTCTGGATTTTGACCTTCGATTTCCGCACATCCTCCACGCTGTAGCCGGTGTCCTCGGCCACCAGCTGTTCGACCTCCTCCAACACATCCTCAATGTCCGCATCTGACTCGTCAATATTCTTGACTTCCTTGCCTGTCTTTGCCGCGACCTGTTTTTTCATCCCCTCATTCAGGGCAAGCCGCCATCCATAAATGGCCGCGCCTTTGGCCACCGCCTCATCCGGATCGAACACCCGGGGGGTCGTGGAAAATTCCCTTTTGACCCGGGCCGAGACCTGGGGCATGCGCGTGGCGCCGCCCACGAGGATGATCTCATCATAGTTCCAGTAGCCCTTCTTCTTGGCCTCCTCAAGCATCTCATAGGTGAGGGCCACGGTCCGTTCGATCAGATCCTGGGTGATCTCCTCAAACTTCCTCCGCTCCAGCATCACCTTGACCCGCTCGCCGCCATGGGTGATCAGCACAGGGGTTTTGTCCCTGTGGGTCAGAACCTTCTTCGCCTTTTCCGCCGAAAGGAGCAGATCCTGGCATGTGTCCGGGTCTTCCAAGATATCCTCGTCGGTCTTGGTCGCGTTCTGAAATTCTTGGAGCAGGTAGGCCACAATGCGGTCATCCCAGTCCTTGCCCCCGAGATTGTGATCCCCACCGGTGCATATCACTTCGATGGCACTGTGCTGGATGTCAATCATGGTGATGTCAAAGGTCCCGCCCCCGAGGTCATAGACCAGCACCACCTTTTCCTGGCCCGCGTCAATGGAACCGTATGCAATGGCCGCCGCGGTCGGCTCGTTGATGATCTGGCGGACATTGTACCCGGCGATCTCCCCGGCCTTTCGGGTGGCTTCCCGCTCGTTGATGCCGAAATATGCGGGGCAGGTGATCACCACATCCGTCAATTTTTCGTGCAGATGCACTTCCGCGTCCTGAACGACCTTGCGGATGACAAAGCTGGAAATCTCCTCTGCCCGGAAAGTCTTGCCGTTATGCTCGAAAAGAAAGTCCGGCTCCCCCATGGCGCGTTTCACAAAACTCACCACATCATTCGGATATATTTTGGAACTCTCCTTGGCCACTTCTCCAACCACCACATTTTCGCCGTCAAAGAAAACCACCGATGGGGTGATGTGCTGGTTGTCCGAATTGGGGAGAACGACAGGCTTGCCGTATTCGTCAACCACCGCGATGGATGAATAGGTGGTGCCGAGATCAATTCCGAAAATCTTCTTTGCTGGATCTTTCATCTTTGTAAACTCCTTTCAACTTAGGGTTTGAAGACTCAGGGAGATGAAACGTGAAGCGTGAGACGTGATGCGTGAAACGTAATGCGTGATGCGTGAAACGTGATGCGTGAACGCTTCAGGTATCAATCCGTTTCTCCATCCGCTTTGTAAACGTAAACGGCCACCATTTCCGGACGGATCACCTGATCATCCCATTCATAGCCTGGGCGCAGACTTTCCGCGATCTTCTTGTCTCTGAATGGGTCCGAAGTTTCGCAGGTCTTCAGGACCTTCTGCCGGCTCGCCTCAAATTCATCTCCCTCACAGGTGTAGGTGTTGATGCCCTGCCGAAAGAAAAGGTCATCCAGATCCGAAGGAATGGCTTTCAGAAGTTCAAGCAGTTTCGCGGGGTCGTTTTCAGAAGGATCCTTTGAGTTGTAATATCCGGCCAATTTTCTGATGTTGTCGGTGGTCTGAATCAGATCCATGGTCATGGATTTCAGATATTTTTTGAGGATGTCCCCCTTGTATTCCTGAAGCTCCTTATGGAGTTTGTCAATCATCTTGTCCTTGTGGGCATCATACTTCAGTTTGCTTTGAAATTCCTCATGGAGACGGTTCAGCTGATCTTCGATTCCTGACAGAAAGGGTTTCAGGGAGGTGCCGATATCTTCATCAGGCATCGGGGGGATGTTGCTCTGAAGATATTCCTCCAGCATATCCAAGTTGCTGGGGGTTATGTCAATCCCCTCCTCATCCGACTCAAGTGCTTTCTCCTTGGGTTCCAGAGGCAGAAAACGTATGGCGGTACCCTCGTCGTCAACCATGCCACTGATAATTGACACGAATCCTGTCACAGAGTCCTGTGAACCCCACCTGCATTTCCAGTCAATCTGCAGTTCCACAATTCTGCCATCGTTTCTCATGTATTTCCCGATCCAGGGAAAGGGGGCAAATTCTCCCAGCGCAATCTTGGTGAGATAATCGGTCAGCTCATTCCGGTCATCATCGGAGGCGAGCAGATCCCATATCTGGTGTCCTCTCAGATCCCCCTCTTCATACCCCAATATCTGATACTGAATTGAGTTCATATAAATGATGTTTCCATAAATGTCAATCTCCTGAATTCCGTAAAAATTTGTTTCGATAAGCGCTTGATAACGCTCCTCAATCTCATGCAACGATTCTTCCAGCTGATTCCGCTCCTCCACAAGTCGCTCTATTTTGTCTTCTTCACTCATGTTCAATTTCCTTTGAAATCTCTATTGGTCAGTTTGCCTGTGTACAGGACAAAAGTTGTGGCGTGGTTAGGAAACCCGGCTTTTTCCCGAATGGGCCGACTCCCTGCCAGAAAAGCCGGGTTTCTTTCCTGGGTGGGAAACCCGGCTTTTTCCTGAAACGGCCGACTCCCCTGCCAGAAAAGCCGGGTTTCTTTCCCAAAGCCGGGTTTCTTTCCTGAGTGGGAAACCCGGCTTTTTCCCGAAACGGCCGACTCCTCTGCCAGAAAAGCTGGGTTTCTTTCCCAAAGCCGGGTTCCTTTCTTGGGTAGGAAACCCGGCTTTTTCCCGAAACGGCCGACTCCCCTGCCAGAAAAGCCGGGTTTCTTCCTGTGCAGGGAAGTGCAAAAGTATGGATATAAAAAAAGTTGCACCTGATATTAAAAATATATAAATTAAAGGAGTGTCTGTGTCAATGGAAAAGGCCTGTGTACAGGACAAAAAGTTGTGAGGGGTGGAAAAGAGATCCAGCCTTTTCCCGAACGGGCCGATTCCCCAACCGCCAGAAAAAGCCGAGTTTCCTTAAAGCCCTTTTTTCTTTTTCACATCTGCGATCACCCGCTCCAAAATGGTGTCAAGGTCTGTTTCAGGTTCAAACCCGACCGCTGTTTTTATTTTTTCAATCCCGGGAACTCTGCGCTGCATATCCTCAAAATCCTTTTCAAAGGCTTCGCTGTAGGGAATCCGCTCAATGGCAGACGCGGATCCGGATGCCCGGATGATTTTTTGGGCAAGCTCCAGAATGGTGATCTCCTCTGTTCCACCGATGTTGAACACCTCTCCTGGTGTCTCCTCATTTTCCATCAGAGCGATGAGGGCCTTGACCACATCTTTGACATATGTGAATGTCCGGGTCTGGTTGCCATCCCCATAGACGGTCAGCGGCTCATGGGTCAGCGCCTGTTCCGCAAATCTGGGGATCACCATGCCGTAGGCCCCGGTCTGCCGGGGCCCCACCGTGTTGAACAGACGGGCCACAATCACCTTCAACCCCTTTGTCCGGAAATAGGCCAGCGCGGTGAACTCATCCATGAGCTTTGAAGCCGCATAGCTCCACCTGAACTTGTCGGACGGTCCGTATATGATGTTGTCCGTCTCCACCAGCGGCGCGTGAAGATGCTTGCCATATACTTCGGAAGAGGATGCGATCAGAACCTTTTTCTTGAACTTTGCACAAAGCTCAAGGACCTTTTCTGTCCCCTGAATGTTGATTCTGATGGACTCCAATGGGTTTTTCAAAATGTAACGCACCCCAACAGCGGCAGCCATATGAAACACCACATCGCTGATGCCAGTCAGTTCCAGCATCGTCTCATGATCGAAAATGCTGCCGATGGTCACAAAAAATCTGCCCCTGAAACGCTCATCTTCCCGAAAAGAATTGATATTATTCTCGGAACCGGTGGAAAGGTCATCAATGATATAGACCTCATCCCCTCTCTTCAGACAGGCTTCTGCCAAATGGGATCCGATGAACCCTGCCCCTCCTGTGATCAGGACCTTCATGTGAATGCTCCTCAGCCAGAAATTGGGTTTCAAAACTGTGTATAGGACAAAAAGTCGGGAATGGGCGAGAAACCCGGCTTTTCCCAGACGGGCCGACTCCCAACTGCAAGAAAAAGCCGGGTTTCCCTCCTCAATCATTTTTTCCAAAATCAGAATCATCATACTTATATGAGAAACGCCATTTATGCAATGGAATTTTTTCTTTTTGCCTAATGGAATGTGGTCTGAAAAGTTTGTAGTTCCGCCTTTCGGCGGTCTCGCACCCCCTAAAGGCGGAACTACAAACTTTGACTACAAACTTTGATTTGACACATCACCCGCTTTCTGGCATAATCCCTGATTATAACGGATTTAGGGGAGCCCGTGAACTTGAACTTATTAATCTTATAGATGAAAGCCAAAGGTCAACCATGAAAAAAAAAATCAATGCAATATTATATGTGTGTTTGGCATGTTTGTCTGCCGCCGCGCTGAATGCGGATGGCGACGTGCCCTCATCTGACACAGACCAGGCAGCCGTGCAGCAGCAGGTCATCATCGTCCCGGTTTCCGGAGAGGTGGGCCCTGCCATGGCCGCGTTCATTGAACGGGCCTTGGAGGGCACCGATGATCCTGATCCCCTGTTCATCCTTGAAATGGACACCTTTGGGGGGCGGGTGGATTCCGCGTTTCAGATTGTGGACACCCTGCTCAATGTCCCCCAAGGGAGAACCCTCGCGTTTGTGGAAAAAAAAGCAATATCGGCAGGCGCGCTCATCGCGCTCGCGTGCAATGAGCTGGTGATGAAGCCCTCCACCACCATCGGGGATTGTGCGCCCATCATCCTCTCCAAGGAGGGCCCCAAGATGCTGGGGGAGAAATTCCAGTCGCCGCTCCGGGCCAAATTCCGAACCCTTGCCAAACGGAACGGGTATCCCGAGGTGCTGGCCGAGGCGATGGTCAGCGGGGACATGGTCGTTTACAAGGTTGAAACGGATGACGGCAGGTCATTTTACATGGAGGCCACCGAATATGAGGACCTTTCAGAGAACGAGCGAAAGGCCATCCGCTCCAAAAAGACAGTGGTGGGAAAAGACAAGTTGCTGACCATGGATGATCAAGAGGCGATGGAATTTGGCTTTTCCAAGATGAGCGTCGAATCGGTGGAGGAGATGCTCCGGGAGAAGGGGATCACCGAGTATGAGATCACCGAGATCGAGGAGAACTGGTCCGAACAGATGGTGCGCCTCATCACCATGATCGCGCCGATCCTGATGCTGATCGGCTTTGCCGGCCTGTACCTGGAAATGCAGACCCCCGGTTTCGGGATTCCCGGAATCCTCGGAATCATCTGTCTCGGACTGGTCTTTTTCGGCCAGTACATGGTGGGCCTTGCCGATCACACCGAACTGCTCCTGATCACGCTCGGGATTCTGCTGCTCGGGGTCGAGATGTTCGTGACACCCGGATTCGGCCTGCCCGGGTTTGCCGGCATCACGCTGATGGCGGTGGGCATGATCCTCTCGCTTCAGGACTTTGTCCTCCCCAGCCCGGATGTGCCCTGGGAGGCGGAACTCCTTTGGAGAAACGTGGTCACCGTGCTGGGAAGCTTTCTGGGGTCCGCCCTTCTGATCATCATCTTCTTCCGCCTCATCCTTCCGAAACTCTCATATGTCATCCCCGGCCCGTTCCTCTCCGCGACGCTGGCGGACTCCCATGTGGATTCCGATGTGCCGGTGAGGGTCTCTGTGGGAGACAGGGGGGTGGTGGTCAAGCCGCTGCGACCCTCCGGAAGTGCCAGGATCGGGAATGACATATATGATGTGGTCTCAGAGGGGGAGTTCATTAAGAGGGGGCAGGCGGTGGTTGTCTTGGAGATGCAGGGGAATCGGGTGGTGGTGGTTTTGAGGGGAGCCGGCGATTTCTGACAGGCCCGCTGGCACCAGCTCAACTTCAAGAACATCTTCGACATGCCGCCTTGCAATTCCCCGAATCTCCTCCATGGAGAGTTCCTGGGAAAGTTCCCGCGCCAGGCTTGTCACGCCTATCCCGTGCAGGCCGCAGGGATTGATCCAGCTGAACGGTTCCAAAGAGAGGTTCACGTTCAACGCAAAGCCATGAAAGCATATCCCCCGACGGACCGCGATCCCGACGCTTCCGAGCTTGTTTGTTCCGACCCAGACCCCTCGGTTGATGGGGTTCCGTTCCGCATGAACCCCCACGTCTGCGGCCGTACGGATCATCACCTCCTCAAGCCGCTCCACATACCCCACCACACTCAATCGGGCCTCACGCAGAAGCATGATCGGATAGCCGACCAGCTGCCCGGGGCCGTGATAGGTGATGTTGCCACCCCGCTCCACATGGACCACCGGGATGCCGGATCGCTCCAAGAACGCCTCGGAGACCCTGAGATTTTCGGCTCCCCCCCGCCTGCCCAAGGTGAATACCGGCGGGTGTTCCAGAATCAGGATCACATCCATCTCAATAAGCCGCTCCTTCCTAACCGCCACGATCCGGGATTGCAAGGCCCACGCCTCCTCGTACGCCACACAGGGCAGTTCCGCATACAAACATTTTCGAGGTTTCATTGGTTCTCGTTCCTCTGCGATCTCTGCGGCCTCGGCGTTGAAATATTTCGCAAGAACCCAGCGCCCAAAACCCAGAATCCAGAACCCCCGCTCATATCTCCTCGTTTTCTATCATCTGCTCCATCAGTCGGACATAGTCAATCCCGGCTTTTCTGAAGCCCTCTTTTCCATATTTCATGTTGCCTTCGAGCACATGGAATCTCCCCTCATGCTCGCATATGTCAATCCCCACGTCATCCCAGCGGCATTGCCGGGCGGTATGAAGCGCGAGGTCGAGGGCCTCTTGGGGGACTGGGTCCAAGCTGATCGTCGCGCCGAGTGCGACATTGCTTCGGAATTCGCCGGGGGATGCGATGCGCCAGTAGGCGTGAACGATCTTCTCCCCGATGACCACCACCCGGATGTCCCGGTCTGTCGGAAGATATTCCTGAACATAGGCCGGCGGGGTCAGCGCGTTGTATGCGGAGAGGTCCGCCTCATTCTGAATGAGATACACGCCCCGGCCCATGGCGGATTCTCTCGGAACCTTGGCGACAAAGGGATATTTGAAATGCTCGCACACGGTGGACACCCAGCGTCTCCCATAAAAGACCCGTGTCCTCGGATGCGGGATATCCAGCAGGTTGAAGAGCGCGGTCTGCTTGATCTTGTCCTGAACGCATTTGTAGGTGTGATAGCTTGGAAAGGTCCGCTTGCCGGCCGCGTCGAACAGATCCGCATAAAAGGATGTCGGATAATAGATCTTCTCCGCGCCTCGTATCAGATCCGCCTCATGAGGGGTGTAGTCGGAGAAGTTGGTCCGGACACCCAAGGTGATCACATTGTTGCATCCTTTGAGACGGGACTCGATTGCGATCTTTTTGTCACCTGACATTTGGTTTTCCTTTCCTTGCCCTGTGTTCAAGACATCTGGCCCCGGATTCTCCCCGGCGACAACCACGTTCTCTGCAATCACCAAGCCAAATCCTCGCAACCTGCCCTTGTCAGAAGCGACCAAATTGCTCAATTACCATTCCTAATTATAAACCCTTATTTCAAAAACAGCAAGCTTTTTTTCACACCCGATGGTCATTAAGTACCCGGCCAAAAGTTTTCCAGGATTTTCCTTGGGAAGACAACTTTCACATTGCAAACCGCGGATGATTGTGTGTCGGGCAGGGCATCTGCGTTCATCTGCGGCCCACAATTTTCAGCCATGTCGGAAACCACAAAAACCGTTAGAACCAGAAATATTTCCCGAAACGACGAAAAAATATGTAAAGTATTTCTGAGTCAATAACAGGCAAAATCTTAAAACTATCAGTTGACATATACGCTTTTCTCTGTTAATCAAGCCCTGTGTACAGGACAAAAAAAAGTGATTGAGGAGGGAAACCCGGCTTTTTCCTGCATACGGGGAGCCGGCCCATTTGGTGAGAAAGCCGAGTTTCTCGCCCGTCCAAAACTTTTTGTCCTGTACACAGAATCAAGCCTTAATAACTCAAAAACGACACCTTGTCGCTGTGAATCCTTGATGCTGTAAGTCTGACCCCAAATTTTCACTATCATCTGAATTATCAGATGGTTACAAGATGTCAAGAAATTAACCCTCTGAAATCACTGCATTTTCTGATTTCGTAGAAAATTCTGCACTCAGCCTTGGAGGGACAAGACTTTACACGGAGAAGGTGTCGCTTTTGAGTAATAAAGGAGATCATTTATTTTTTATCATTAAAGGAGGTTTTATGAAAAAAGGTCTTATTTTTGCATTGGCCCTCTGTCTGGTGATCGGTTCCGCGTCCGCGTTTGCGGCCGGCACCATCAAAATCGGGCTGATGGCTCCCCTGACAGGCTCGTGGGCCAGTGAGGGGCAGGAGATGGAGCAGGTGCTGAAACTTCTGGCGGATGAGGTGAACACATCTGGCGGACTGCTCGGAAAACAGGTGGAGCTGATCGTTGATGATGACGGGGGAGACCCCAAGACTGCGGCATTGGCGGCCCAACGATTGTCCACAAAGGGGATCATGGCGGTCATCGGGACTTATGGCTCATCCATCACCGAAGCCACCCAGAACATCTATGATGAGGAGGAGATCATTCAGGTTGCCAACGGATCCACCGCGGTCCGGCTGTCAGAGAAAGGGTTGAACTTCTTCTTCCGGACCTGTCCCAGAGACGATGAACAGGGACGGGTCGCGGCCGACACCATCAAGAAGCAGGGATACAAACAGGTTGCCGTCCTGCATGACAACACCACTTATGCCAAAGGGCTTGCCGATGAGACCAAGGTCCTTTTGAAAAAAATGGGGATGAAGATCGTGTTTTATGAGGCGCTCACCCCAAAAGAGCAGGATTACAATGTCATCCTGAACAAACTCAAGGCCGCCAACCCTGATGTGGTCTTCTTTACCGGATATTATCCCGAGGCCGGCCTGCTGTTGCGTCAGAAAGAGGAGATGGGCTGGAAGGTCCCTTTTGTCGGCGGGGACGCGACCAATCATCCGGACTTGGTGAAGACCGCGGGCAAGGATTCGGCAGCAGGATTTTACTTTGTCAGCGCGCCCCTTCCCAAAGATCTCCCGGAAGCGACATCATTTGTGGAATCCTTTAAGAGCAAATACGGCAATGCGCCGAATTCCATTTACGCCGTGCTTGCTGGCGATGGGTTCCGGGTGGTGGTGGAAGCCATCAAAAAGGCAGGCTCCACGGAATCTGAAAAGGTGGCCACCTATCTCCACACCCAGCTGAGGGATTTCCCAGGACTGACCGGCAAGATATCCTTCAACAAAAAAGGGGATCGTGTGGGAGATGTGTATCGGGTGTACAAAGTGGATGCTGACGGGAAATTTGTCCTTCAGCCATAAGTTGCAAGCTGTCATTACTTGATCAATGATTTTGTGACATCCTTACATTTTGCTTGAAAAGTAGTTTGCACTTTCAGATGAACTGCAAACTTTTTGATGTCAAAAACCTGTGTACAGGACAAAAAGTCGCGAAGGGCGGGAAACCCGGCTTTTTCCAAACAGGCGGAATCCCCAACTGCGAGAAAAAGCCGGGTTTCCTTCCTCAATCATTTTTTTTGTCCTGTACACAGGTCAAAAACTGTAAACCATTATGGAACCGTGACCAAACAACTTCCCCATTTCCAGCTCCTGCCGGATTGCCAAATCCGGCGGACGTCTCGGATTTGCCAATCCGAAACGAGCGTGGGCCGGGATGTTGTTTCCTATGGATGTAAGGATGCCCAAATTTCTTTGCTCTTTCAGATCTGCTGATTATATAATCAGGTTTTTTTCAATCGGGAGGATGAAGATGATGCCTGAGCTATTGCAGGAACCAATCATGGCTGAAGTGCCGGATATCAGCCGGATGATTGGGGGTGAATATTCTCACATGAATATCGAATATCCCGAATCAGATGGAGAACCGATGGGTGAGACAGAATTTCATGTGGATGCCATCATGCATCTGTACAGTGCGCTGCGTCATCTTTTTCGTGACGATCCCAGCGTCTATGTGGCGGCGGACATGTTCCTTTATTATGAGAAGGACAACCCCTACGCGAACAAGGCCCCCGATGTCATGGTGATCAAGGGGGTGAGCAAACACAAACGCCGGATATTCAAAATCTGGGAGGAGGGCGCAACCCCCTGCGTCATCTTTGAGATCACGTCCGACTCGACGAAGGACGAGGATCTGTGTGACAAATATGCCTTGTATGCCTCTCTGGGGGTGCGCGAATACTTCCTGTTTGACCCCTTGAGGGAACACATGATAAGTGGACTGAGAGGATTTCGCCTGACAGGGGGCATGTATGAGCTTATCCTGCCCGCCGACAGGCGGCGGATGTTCAGCCAAGAGTTGGGAATCTGGCTACGTCCCAAGGGTGATCTCCTCCGTGCCATTGATCCTGAAACCGGCAAGCCAGTTCTTGGTCACATCGAATCCCTGTTGTCTGCCAAACAGGCGGAGATACGGGCTGAACAGGAAGCGGCACGGGCTGAACAGGAAACGGAACGGGCTGAACAGGAAGCGGAACGGGCTGAACAGGAAGCGGCACGGGCTGAACAGGAAGCGGCACGGGCTGAACGCTTGACAGCGAAACTCAGGGAATTGGGGATTTCTCTTGATTAGTAACGAGGTCCCACTGATGCAACTCCCAGCCATAATTGGCGAAATTCTTCCGGATCAGGCCGATAATCGCCTCCTTCAAGCCCGGATCCACGAGCAGGATGCGTTTCTCATAAATGGCGGCCGTGATGAAGTCGTCAACCAGCAAATGCGCCGGTGTGGTCATTGCGTTTCAACATGTGCCTTATTCTCCGAAGTGCTAAAATTTCATTTCAACACTCCGGATTTCTGCTGAAATTTCATTTCAGTACTCTGGGGTCGCTTGGATTCAGGGCTTCTGCCTGCTGTTCGGCGGCTTCGGCCTCGTCTATGACCCCTCTCCGTCTCAGGGTTGCGGCGATGATCCGCCAGTTTTCAGATTGCAGGAGCGGGTCATCCCCGGCGAGCAGGTTCGACTTTCTGGCCAGTTGTTCGGCTTGGGAGAGATTCCCGCGCCTGAGCTGTATCTGGGCCATCAGGTGCCACAGGTGCGGATCCGAGGGGTCCACCCTGAGGGCCCGCTCCGCAGTGGCGAATGCCCGCTCCAGGTCGCCAGCCTTCATCTGCTCGTCCGCCTTGTCCTGCAATCTCGCCAGAATCATCGGCTTGTGAGAGTGCGGGGGAGAAGTGGCCGGCTTCGCGCCCATCCGCGGCACCTCTTTTTTCGGAGGCGGTGCCGACGGGATATCTTGAGGCTGTGAGGGATAAGTGGCGGGTTTGTCGCCGAACCCTGACAGGTCTTCCTCCAAAGGCGGTTCCGGCGGGAACTTGTGAGGCTTGGGGGGATGAGTGGCGGGTCTCCCCTCAATGCGCGACACCTCTTTTTTCGGAGGCGGTGCCGGTGGAATATACGGCTCCTCCGGCACAGTTTGCCGGGTCACACAGGCCGGAAGCATCAGCCCGGCCATGACCATCATCACAAGGAGTTGCATGGCGTATCTCTTCATTTTTTCTTGAATATCCTTCTTAACCACCGCGTCAATGCGGATTCTTTGGTTTCATCTTTTTCTTCGTCTTCCGGTCTTTGCACCCTCACATCCTGCTCCGGTCTTTGCACCCTCACGTCCTGTTCCGGTTTCTGCACCCTCACGTCCTGCCCTGCCGCGGGGCATGAGATGATCTGAGTGGGCGCAGAGCCTTTGATAAAGGGGACCGTCATGGCATTTTCACATGCATCATCAGTCAGCATGTCAGCTTCCGCGTCCACCACAGCCCATTCCATGCCTTGGGGTTCGGGAAGTTCCAGAGGCGTGTTCGGGAGAGCCGCCATGAGTTGCCCCCAAATCTGCAACGCGCCTGAGGCCCCGGTCAGTCCGCAGGACTGGTTGTCATCCCGGCCCACCCAGACCACCGCGAGATGGTTCCCGGTGAAACCGGCAAACCAACTGTCCTTCAGATCGTTGGTGGTCCCGGTTTTGCCGGCTGCGCCCATGTCTTCCGGCAGGAATGTTTTCACTGACTGGGCTGTGCCTTCCAAGACAACCACCTGAAGGATGCTGTTCAGCAGATAGACCGGCCCCGGGGCCAAGCTCTGGCGCACGGTCAGGGAATAGCGTTGCAAAGTGACCCCGTCGGGCCTCTCCACCGAACGGATGGCGCGGATTGGAGAATAGAATCCGCCTGCGGCCAACGTCTGATAAATCTGCGCCACCTCCAACGGGGACATCTCCACCGTTCCCAAGAGTGCGGAGGGATATGGCTTGATATCCCGTGTGAACCCCATTTTCCCAAGGGTTTGAAACACATCCGGAAGCCCCAGTTCCATCCCCAATCGCACGGTGGAGACATTGTAGGAATGGGCCAGTGCAAGATAAAGGGGCGTGTCCCCATGGTATTCACGGTCATAGTTTTGGGGAACCCAGACGCGGCCCCTTTCGTCTTGAAACTGGATGTGAGAATCGTCTATGCTCGTGGTCAATGTGTATCTCTCCGGCCGGCTCAACGCGGTCAGAAAGACCGCGGGCTTGATCAGGGAGCCGATGGGCCGTTTCGCGTCCAGCGCCCGGTTAAATCCCTTGAAGCTGAAATTTCGGCCGCCGATCATCCCGAGGACCTCATTGCCGGCCGTTGAGGTCATCACTGCGCTGGCCTGTAGCTTCCCCTTCGGAACACCGCCTCTTTTTTCAAGCCGGCGGATATGGGAGGTGACCGCCTTTTCCCCAGCCAACTGGACTTGTGGGTCAAACGCGGTGAATACACGCAGGCCTGCGGAGCGGAGATCCGAGTCCCGATATTCCTGAAGCAACTGCCGCCTCACCAGATCCAGATATGCGGGAAAGCGGCTTGCTCCCTTGGGCG
Source organism: Desulfobacterales bacterium (assembly GCA_029940115.1). Taxonomy (GTDB): domain Bacteria; phylum Desulfobacterota; class Desulfobacteria; order Desulfobacterales; family 4be13; genus JAOZRQ01. The sequence continues at coordinate 1,571 of JAOZRQ010000120.1, read as the reverse complement.
GGTCTGGGATCACATTCAAGGGCGAGGGGATGGCCCGGTCAGCGATGTCAATGCGGATCAATCCATGATCTCTCATGATCTGCAACACCGTGTTTCGCCGTTTCAGGGCCCTTTCAGGATGCGCCCTTGGGTCGTAATACGACGGGCCCTTGAGCAATCCAACCAGCAGGGCGATCTCTTGCGCCCGCAGATCGTCGAGGGATTTCCCGAAATGGAAGGAGCTGGCCAAGCCGAATCCATGAATGGCCCGCTTGCCATCCTGACCCAAGTAAACCTCATTCAGATAGGCTTCCAGAATCTCATCTTTCCCGTAGTTCTTCTCCAAGGCAATCGCCATGAACATCTCATTGAGCTTGCGCGTCAGCGTTTTCTCATTGGTGAGAAAGAAGTTCTTGGCCAGTTGCTGGGTGATGGTGCTCGCTCCTTGAACCAATCGGCGTTTGCGGATGTTTGCCATCGCGGCGCGGAATATCGCGACAGGCTCAATTCCATGGTGATCATAAAATCCCTGATCCTCCACCGCGAGAAGCGTTTTCAACAGTAGCGGGGGCGCCTTCTTCAACGTCACCAAGACCCGGTCCTCGTAATGCCTCGGATAGAAGCTGCCGATCAGAGTCGGATCCAAGCGGACCATGTCGGGAAACGCGTTCGTCTCCGTCTCTTTGAGGAAATCCACCTTTCCTCCCCGGATGATCATATGAATTTTCTTTGATGAGGCTTCTCCGTCTTCAAACCGGAACGGGCGTAAGATCAGTCTGAAGGTGTTCCCTTTTCTCAGGAATTTTCCCGGAGTGTCCAAGCCAGCCGGATGGGCCGCCTGAAGGTATCCCATCAGTTTCAGTTCCTCCTCAAAGGCCGGAGAGGTCAGGGGCATTCCCGGATAAAGCTCCAGCGGACGGGCATATACCCGGGCCGGCAACTCCCAGAGCCTGCCTTGAAATTTCTCCAGCACCACTCGGTTGAAGTGGGAGAAGTGGCGGAAGGACGCGTAGCCAAGCCCTATTGAGCCGCAAATAAGGACGATGAGGGGAATAGGCACGATCCTTCTTTTTTTCATATCCATTGTCCGTTGTCCATCAGATTTAAGGGTTAAGGGTTGAGGGTTGAAAAGACAGGGTTAAGGGTTAAGGGTTAAGGATTGCTTGTTGCTGTAGGGTTCAGGTTTGTTTGTTTCCGCCATGTTGATGTTTGCCATTTTTTTGCGCTGTTTGCTGAGTGTGGCGAAAACTTTTGTCCGGGTTTCTGGCAGAAAACTTTTGTCCATCTTTGATTTGACCTGCCAAAAGGTTCAACCAAGGGAGTGCCAAGATGGCCAACTGCTGAGACTCGCCACCCCCAAAAGTACAATCTTGGCGGCCTCCATCGCTTGCACTTTCAATTTCTTTGATCCTTTGGAACTACTAAGGATGGTTTATAAGAAGGGGCCTCAAATCCCGTCGCCCCAAAATCAATCCCCGGCTCCAAATCCAACGCAAGCCTTCAGGGTGCCAGCTCAAGCGTGAGAGAGCTCAAGCAGGGGAGTGCAAGAAAGGCGGTCTCATTGCCCTTCAACCTCCACAGTTTGAGACTCA
>JAOZRQ010000119.1 GCA_029940115.1 Desulfobacterales bacterium | reverse complement strand
GGGAAAAAGCCGGGTTTCTCGCCCATTCCCAATTTTTTGTCCTGTACACAGATATGAAAGTTTACTTTCTTGCAAATTTGTAATTTCCGATATCAGGCTCAGATTTGCAAGGTGCTGTGAGTATGGGCCTTGTTTGAGATTGTGAGGCTGATTCACAAACTGAATGTCAGTCAGAAAATCCCCGAATGTAAGGATGCCCAAAGAAACTCAGTTTTTCAAAAAATTTCTGTACAGGACAAAAAATCGGGAACGGGCGATAAACCCGGCTTTTTTCCAAACAGGCCGACTTCCCAACTGCAAGAAAAAGCCGGGTTTCTTTCCTCAGTCACCTTTTTTGTCCTGTACACAGATGATTTGAGGAGGGAAACCCGGCTTTTTTCCCAACGGCCGACCTCCCGGCCGCAAGAAAAAGCCGGGTTTCTTTCCTCGGTCACTTTTTTTGTCCTGTACTCAGCCTGTACACAGAAAAAACTTAGTTTCTCTCTATAAATTTTCCGGGGAATATGAGCAACATGTTCAAGACAAATCAAGAGGCAAATTCGATCACCTTCTCCTTTTCCTCTGAAATGGAACTGGTGGATCGTGTGATTCAGTCGTGCCGGGAATATCTGGCCAAATTCAAGGTTTCAGAATTTTCCAGGTTCAGACTGGTGCTCAGGGAACTGCTGATCAACGCTGTGGAACATGGCAACTGGAATGATCCGGAGCGCACCGTGACATGCAACATCCATTATATCGGAGATTGGCAGTTCAAAATAATGGTTCAGGATGAGGGATTCGGTCTGGACCCGGACAGCTTGGATATGAAACTGCCGGATGACCCCGCTCAGACTCGCAACAGAGGCTATCCCCTGATCAACGCATTCACAAATCGTCTGGAATTCAATGAAGAGGGGAATTGTGTCACCGCATATGTCGCCATCCCTCAGACCACGAAATTTACCATCACGAGTGAGAATGACCGACAGGTGATCACGCCATCAGGTAATCTGACCGCAAGCACTGCGGACGAGTTTCGGGAGCTCCTTGTGGAACTGCTTGATCAGGGGCACAGGAAATACTGTTTTGATTTCATCCATGTGGAAGATATTGACTCTGTCGCCTTGAGTGTGATGATCATTTTTGCTAAAATGCTCCAAAAACAGGGCGGAAAAAGCCGGCTGGAGATCGTGAACCCTCGACAAGGCATCGCGGATCTCTTCCACTTGACGCGTATGGACAGAACCTATAAATTGAGAAGTGAGGAGTGAGCATAAGGAACTAAAAATAAATAAATAAGTGCTACACTTCGGGAACTTTGTCGGCTCTCACGGTAACCGCTGATGTCCGGGGACACGGAAAAATACTTTACAACCTTCATCAATGTAGCGGTTATTTGTTTTCAGTTCCTAAGTGCAAACTATTAAGAAGGTGTTTGAAAACACCTGTTGCCCCTCTGCCATGCGCCAGTTTCGGGCAAGGGAGTTTTCAAACACCTTCTAAGGAACGGCGACCAAACAACTTGCCCATTTCATCTGTCGCCTGCCAATGCGGGCGCACGGTCTGTTCATCCAAATGGGAAAGTTGTTTAGACCCGATTCCTAAGACGTTTGGAAGGGAGGAGTTGCTGCCCCATGTCGAGCAGGCAGGGGAACGGGAATCCCTGAGTTCACACTTATGGAGAAGTGGGGATGGAGAATTTATGGAAAGCGATAGGGAAATCATTGATCAGTTTGTCTTGGAGGCGAGGGAACATCTCGACACCATTGAGGATGACCTGCTTCATCTGGAGCGTCAGAAGGAGCATGCCGATCGGGCGTTGGTGGACAGGGTGTTTCGGGCCATCCATTCGATCAAGGGTGCGTCCGGATTTCTCGGCTTGCGGAAGATCGGAGACTTGGCGCATGTGATGGAGACCCTTCTCTCCATGATGCGGGCGGGGGAGATCCGCCCTGAAGCCGAATTCATTGATGCCCTGCTTGCTGGGGCGGATCTTCTCGCGACCATGGTGGATGACGTGGACCACAGCAACGACATGGATATCACCAAGCTCCATGACCGTCTGGCCAGTCTCCTTGCCCGGGCAATGTCTCCCCAAGTCAAAGATGAAATGAACACCCCGGTCAAGCTTTCCTGTTCCAACGGGGATGACATCGGATTTGATATCAACGAGTTCACCATGAAGAACATTTCGCCGAACATGTCCCTCTATGTCCTGAAATACGACCTCACCGAACTTCACGGGAAAGAGCGGAAAAGCCCGGTGAACTTGATCAGCGAACTTCTCAGCACAGGCGAAATCATCGACGCGAAAGTGGATATCCCCTTCAATGATCTCCATGCCGGTCTTCCCCAAGAATCCCTGATTTATGAGGTGTTGTACGCCACCTTCCTGCTTCCGGATGATATTCAGGAGATCACAGGCCTTCCCGAGGATCTGATCATTCATGTCAAAAAGGAAGGGTTTTCGGAAACGGTTCCGATATCCTCTGGATTTCGAATGTCGAGTTCCACGCTCCGAATGCCAGTTTCTGAATTTCAGGAATCCCCAGTTGCCGAGAAAAAATCGGAAATCAGGGAGCAGAGGGCAGAGACGATCACCCGGGAAGCGGAACCATCGAAATTCGAGCCACAAAAGTCGGACGATGGCACCCCGTCCAAAGGGGCCCGTTATCAGAGTTCAGAAGGTGAAGCTGGGGTGTCTGACGAACCGGAACCCCAGAGAACAGGGGAGAGACCCCACGAACCGAGACCCGAATCCCAGAAGCCACCCGAGCGTCCAATACCCAGACCCGAGAACCGAGAACTGATCGCCCAGCGTCCAGAACCGAGAACCGAAAACCGAACGTCCAGCGCCCAGACCCGAGAATCAAGCGTCCAGAGCCCGGAGCCCGAAGCCCAGAGCCCGGAGCCCAGCACCCAGAGCCCGGAGCCCGAAGCCCAGAGCCCGGAGCCCGAAGCCCAGAGCCCGGAGCCCGAAGCCCAGAGTCCGGAGCCCGAAGCCCAGAGTCCGGAGCCCAGCGCCCAGAGTCCAGCGCTCGGAGCCCAGCGCCCAGAGCCCAGCGCCCAGAGCCCAGCGCCCAGAGCCCAGAGCCCAGAGCCCAGTGCCCAGAGCCCAGAGCCCAGTGCCCAGAGCCCAGAATCCGATCCGGCCCCTGACACAGGCGTGGACACGAGCAACAGCATCCGCATTCATGTGGACATACTCGACAAGCTGATGTTGCTGGTGGGAGAGCTGGTTTTGGTGCGAAACCAGCAGGTGCTCTCTGTGGACACGGCGGACCCTGCTGACCAGTACATTGCCCAGCGTCTCAATGTGGTCACCACCGAATTGCAGGAGACGGTCATGCGAACCCGGATGCAGCCGATCGGCAAGATATTCAGAAAGTTTCCCCGTATCGTCCGTGAACTCGGAAAGAGCCGGGACAAGCAGATCAGGATTGACATCAAGGGGAATGAGGTGGAACTCGACAAGACCATCCTCGAATCCCTGGCCGACCCCCTGACCCATCTCATCCGCAATTGCTGTGATCATGGGATCGAATCTCCAGAGGAGAGGAAGCTTTCGGGAAAATCCGAAGTGGGTCACATCACCTTGGGCGCTTGGCATGAGGCAGGACATATCAACATCGAGATCAGAGATGACGGCAGGGGCATCAATCCGGAGCTGATCCGGCAGAAGGCTGTTGAAAAGCGGCTCAAGACGGTGACTGAAATACATCGCATGAACACCCGGGAAATTATGAACCTCATCCTCCTGCCCGGATTCACCACCGCGGAAAAGGTGAGCGATCTTTCCGGCCGGGGGGTCGGGATGGACGTGGTGAAAACCGGCATAGAGAAACTCGGCGGCACCTTGGAGATTGATTCGGTCGTGGGATCCGGAACCGCGTTTCATCTCAGGTTGCCCCTGACCCTTGCGATCATCCCCTGCCTGATCGTCACCTCGGGAGCGTACAGATATGCGATTCCCCAAGTCAATCTCGTGGAGCTGGTCTGCCTGTATGATGACGATGTGACGGCAAAGATAGAAATCGCGGACAATCAGGAGGTATTCCGCCTTCGGAACCGCCTTCTGCCGATGGTGCGACTATCAGAGATGCTTGACAGGGAAAGGCGTTTCACCAAGGATGCCATCGCGGAGATCACCCGAAAATACCGCTTTCATCCCGACGATCCCAATTCTCCCATCCTTCCTGAATCCCTCAACTTTGCCGTGCTCAAGGTGGGGCCGGACCGTTTTGGTCTGATCATTGACCGGGTGTTGGGAACCGAGGAGATCGTGGTCAAGCCGATGCATCCCGCAATGAAATCCTTGAAAATCTATTCCGGCGCCACGGTCATGGGTGACGGAAAAGTCGCGCTGATCTTGGATGCTGAAGGGATTGCCGCCCACGCCGGAATATCCTTCGCAGGGGACATTTATGAGGAAGCGGGCGATGATGAGAAAAGGGATGAAGAGCAGCAGACGGTGCTCATCTTCAAATACGGCCGCAAAGAACACTTTGCCATGGCCCTGCCCCTCATCCGCCGCATTGAACGGATATCGGCATCTGATATCGAATATATCGGCGAAAAGGAATTTATCACCATCAACGGCACATCCACCCGGGTGCTCCACTTGGATCAGATTCTCGAGGTCTCTCCAAAGCGACAAAGGGACACCATGTTCCTCGTCATTCCGAGGTACATCAGACGACCCATCGGCCTGCTCGCCGCCGAGCTGGTTGACATTGAGGAGACGGGGGTTCATCTGAACGTGGAGAGTTACATGGAGGACGGGCTCCTCGGCACATCCGTGATACACGGCCATATGACCCTGTTCATAGATGTCTATCGCCTCATCGAAAAGATCGAACCCGAATGGTTTGCAGACCGCCGCATGGGGCTTTTCGGCAGGCCCGGTCCGCCTGAGAGGGATGTCGCGAGCGAGGAGCCTGCCAAGCGGGTCCTTCTGGTGGAGGATGCCTCCTTTTTCAGACAATTGATCAAAGGATACTTGGAGGCGGATGGATACGAGGTGGTTGCCGCAGAACACGGCAAGGCTGGTCTGGAACAGATGGGCAAGAACCGCTTTGATCTGGTTGTTTCGGACATCGAAATGCCGGTGATGGATGGATGGGAATTTGTCAAAAACATCCGCCAAGGCGAGAGGCAGAGCGACATTCCCACTGTGGCCCTGACCGCGCTCGACTCCGAGGAGGACCGGGCAAAGGCGATCCGTTGCGGATATGACCGGTATGAAGTCAAAATTGACAGGGAACGCTTTCTGACCACGGTGGCGAAGATGCTTGATGGGTGATGTTTGATGCTTGATGGGTGATGCTTGATGGGTGATGCTTGATGCTCGATGCTTGATGCTCGATGCTTGATGCTCGATGCTTGATCCTTGATACTTGATGCTGGTGCGTTTTTTGAATATTGCTGGTTCTAACAGATTTTGTGGTTTCCGACACGGGCTGAGAATGGTGATCCGCGGATGAACGCGGATGGCCTGTGTGCCGAGGCCCATCAGCGTCCATCCGCGGTTTGTGGGGATTGTCGCGGCAGGCTGTCCCCAGACCGGCCTTCAGGATCGTGACTGTCTGAAATCACATGCAACCACAAAAACCGTCAGAACCAGGAATATTGAGACAGGGGGCGACTGACATGCCAACAAAACGCCAGTTTTGCACGTTTCGGTTAGGGGAGCGCCTCTTTGGCGTGGATATTCTAAATGTTAAGGAGATCAACCCGGAGACTGAGTTCACACCGATCTTCCATGCCCCTCAGGAGGTGAAGGGGTATGTGAATATCCGGGGACAGATCTATCTGGTCCTTGACCTTCGCCTCCTTTTGGAATTTGAAAGCAGAGAACCGGATGAGAGTAGCCGGCTGGTTTTGTTCAAACCTGAGGTGGGCGGACATTTCGGGATCCTCGTGGACCGCATCGGCGATGTGGTGGATGTTGACGAGGCTCAGATTGAGACGCGTGGCAAGGAGAAATCAGGACATCCCCAAAACAGGGGGCAGAGCGGCCCGGAATTATGGGATGGCGTCTGCAAGCTGGAAGATGAACTCCTGATTGTCCTAAAATCCCGAAATCTCCTGAAGAAATTGAAAATTAAAAATTGCTGATTATAACACTTTTTGGGGAGGCCCCTGCCCCTGCTCTGCCCGTGGACACGGACATGCCCGTCGCCCACGGGCGTGAACATGCATGTGGGCATGTGAGGTGCCCGCAACGGGGCACGGTAGGGGCACGGACGGGGGAACGGGCAGAGGCTCCCCTAAATCCGTTATAATCAGGAAAATTGAACTAATGATATCCGGCTTAAGTTTTTCAGAAATTTCGAGTCCTTCCGCATTACCGGCCAACTCTGGAAAATTTTATTCAGCGAGAACTTTTTCGCTCTCATTTTTCACCAATTCGACTTGAAAAAGGAGCTGAAATTGAAAGATCATACGTACAGCACACTGTCATTGACGCTCGACAAAGAAAGTTTTTCATCTTTTTTCCCTATTCTTCAACAGGGATTCCTGATAAAAATCCTAGTGGGGGTTAGCATTAAAAACTTATTGTGCGAACACCATAAGATGGAAGCTGATTATCTGGCGGAACGGATCAAAACCATTTTTCTCGACGGCAAACCGGTTGACGACGTGGAAACTGCGTTGGTGAAAGACGGTTCCACAGTGGCCCTCTCAGCCGCAATGCCCGGACTGGTCGGCTCGACATTTCGACGGGGAAGTCATTTGTCTGCTTTCCGGAGCGGAATAACTTATCAGGAAGAAGACGCAACCAGCGACACACATAAGAAGGGAATGGTCAAAATCAAACTGTTCAACCTGCTGACAGGCGAGCTGGGCCCTATGTTCCTCAAAGAGGGAATATGGGTGAAAAAAGAACATGTTGCGGATTTATTGAAAGATCGGGCTGACATACTGCGATCTTTCATCAGTCATGCGGAAAAAGACGGTCAGGAAATGGATACTGAACAGATGGCGGTTATGAACTGGTCCAAAGAACCAGAGAATGTGCATCTCAGGGTTCTTGTCTGATCCTTTTTATGCAACCTTTTTTCTGATTATAACGGATTTAGGGAGCCTTAAACTTAAACGTGAACGTGAACATGAACATGAACGTGCACATGAACGAATGTTCACGTCAGGATTCAAGTTCAAGCTCAAGCTCAAGTTTGCGGGCACGTTCACAGGGCTCCCCTAAATCCGTTATAATCAGCCTTTTTCGTCCCGATGATCGAGTTTTCTGCCCCCCTTATCCGGAAGCGAGGGACAGGAAACAGCAAAACCTTCATCGCCATGTATGAGCTGAACACTGAATCTGCCACATTCCGCTGTTCGGTGCTGAAATCAATCCCCATCAGGATGATTTTCCTGCCGCCCTGTCCGTATTTTTCGGCATAGCCCTTGTCATGGATCTGCCGGATGGCGGTCTTCGCATTCTGGTTGCATTTGAATTCGATGATGTACCGCTTGTCGGGAAACAAACCGCGGATGAACCTCAGCACACAGGCCGTCTGCGTTCATCCGCGGTTCATGATGGGAGGGTTGTCGGGTTCTCCCCGATCTCGGTTGCGGTGCCATGGTCAGCGCGGCGATCACGGTGAAAAGCAACGCGTTCGCCGGGATGTGAAGATTGAAATCTCCAATTCCATGAACCAGAATGGCCGTCACCCCGGCCATGCCCCCGAGGGTGGCCCCTCGAACCAGCCGGCTCCGATTCTTCAACTTGTGCAGTCCTCTTTTATAGAAACCGATCATCATCCAGACCATAATCGGAATAAGCGGAATACCGACCTCAGCGGTAGAATGGAGATAATCATTATGCCCCATGGAATAATGGGCTTTTTGCCCGGGGGGCTGATATTGGGTGAAGATGGTGGCAAACGTCCCAGGGCCGGCCCCAATCAACGGATAATCCTGAATCATATCCACGATTCCCCCCCAAACAAGGACCCTTCCGCTGAAACTCGGCATATCCGCCTTCTGTTTGAATGTGAGGAGCCGCTCCACCACAGGCGTGTTGCTCAGAATGATCAGCATGACAATCAGAACGCCGCCGCACACCGCGGCAATGCGTCTTCTTTTTTTGAAATAGTGGTTTGTCGTCAGGATGGTGAGCATCAGGGAGAATCCTGCGAAAGCCCCTATCCATGCGCCTCTTGAAAGAGAGAGAAGCAGGGAGACGATCATAAAAAAGATCAGGCAGATCATGACAGAGGATTTCAGATATCTGAACCCGGTGAAAGTAAGCCCCGAAATGAGGAGAAGGGCCATCTCCATATATCCGGCCAGATGATCCGGATTGCCGAAAGTGGCCGTCATCCGGTCGGCATTCTGGCTGAGATCCGCATAATCCCACCAAGGAAAAGGATTGGCTCCGAACAGTTTGAACCACCCGAAAAGGGAGAGGAATGCCGCCATTCCCATCATGACATAGATCACCTGCCTGAGGTGGGACCGAGTTTGAACGGTATGAATCGTCAGGTAAAAGATGACAAGATAATTGACAAGCAGCATCATAGCTTGGAAACTTGTGGGACGATGAGACGAGAAGATCGTCGAGACGATGGCAAGGATGAGCAACGCGAGGATCGGTTGGTCAAGAGGGGTTCTGATCCATCTCCACTCTCCTGTCCGGATGTTGTTCATCAGAAAAGTGGCGAGCGCGAACAGCGTTGTCATATGGATGACGGCTACTGCCCAGTCCTGAACCGAAGCCCGGGCCAAAGGGGTGAAGATCAGCAGGGCGCAGAGCGTGTATCTGGTTAAGTCTGAGAGCGAGACACTCCGGCCGGCTCCCCGGTTTCTCTGATGCAATTTCGGAAACATTTCGAGCCTGTTTTCTGCAAGGGTTAAGGGTTAAGGGTTAAGGCTTGAGGGTCAGGGTTGAGGCTTGAGGGCTGAGAGTTGGGGGCGGGGTTTGGGGAACGGGCCCCGCCGTCCCGTGCGGGCACATGAGGCTTCCGAGCCTTGACCCTCGACCTCTGAACCCTCAAGCCCTTGACCCTTGACCCTTAACCCTTAACCCTTAACCCTTAACCCTTTACCCCTAAATCCGTTATAATCAGGATAAATTACTTCTTATGTGAGTTTCCGTCAATGGGGTGGAGATGGTATTTTCAATTTTCAATGACCACGCCGTAATCTTCCTTGGCTTTCTCAATGCTCACATACCCATGAAGCACATCCCTTTCCACCGCGTCCGGGTCTCTCTCCAGCGGATTCCCATAGCCGCCGCCGCCCGCGCTGTGGAATGAGACCGTATCCCCGGGCTGGCAGAAGGTGAGGCCGCTCGGATCTCCGGGCTGGTCATTGTGGAGAAACTGCGCCTTTCCCCCGGGTCCGCCGCCGAATATGCCCTGAGGGGGATAACGGAACCGCCCCGCCTGGATCGCAATGGTGACCGGCGGACGGGGCGCGTGTTCATCATCCGGAACCCGGATCACCATCCGCCTGCCCAGCCCCCCCCGCATCTTTCCGGGCCCTCCGGAGTCGCAGAGAATCTCCCTCGCCTCCACCATCAGCGGCGTTTCGCTTTCAAGGATCTCCGCCGGCGTGTTCGCACCGTTTGCGGGAAAGATCGCACAATGCCGGCCGTCCATGCCAGCCCCCGCGCCCATGCCGCCGCCCCGGATGATCATGGTGTGCCACGGCTTGCCGTTGTGGCGCTTTCCATAGAAGATGTTGGTCTGGGCCGGGGTGCCGCCGCTGTCCGCGATGACCCGGTCCGGAATGGCAACGGACAAAGCCCTGAAGATCATCTCGGTCATGAAATGGCCCACCTGCATCCGGGCCGCGACCGCGGCCGGGAAGGTGCAGTTGACGATGCTCCCCTCGGGAGCCGTCATCCGGATGGGACGAATGGCCCCTTCGTTGATCGGAATGTCCGGGTCAAACGCGCTTTTGACAGCCATGAACACATACGCATAAGTGAAATGAGAGACCACGTTCACGCCCCAATCGACTTGGGGGGATGTGCCCGTGAAATCCGCGAGGATGTCGCTCTCCCTCACCGTCACGGCCACGCGGATGCGGATGTCCTCACGTTGCCCCGCACCCTCGATGATCCCCTCATAAGGATAGGCACCGTCTGGAATCTTGCGGATTGCGTCCCGCATGCTCCCCTCGGTTCGGGAGATGATCTCGTCCGCCAGATCATCCAAGGTGTCGAGTCCCTCATCCGTCATCATCTCGATGACCTTCTCGGAGCAGACATGGTTCGCGGCCACTTGGGAGCGGATGTCGCCGGTCACCTCCTCCGGGGTTCGGACGTTCCACCGGATCATATCAAGAACCGCCTGGTTCGGAACGCCGGCGTCATATAGCTTTACCGGCGGGATGAAGAGCCCCTCCTCATGGACCTCGCGGTTGTCCGAGGAGACCCGCCCGCCGATGTCCGAATGGTGAAACACACAGGCCGTGAACGCGACAATCCGCTCCTTGTGAAAGATCGGGCTCAACACGCAGACGTCGTTCAGATGACCGGCCAACAGCCACGGATCATTCACGATGATGACATCTCCAGGCCGGTACTGGTCGTGGGGGAACGCGTGAATGATCTTCTTCACGCCGAGGGCCATCGCGCCGGCCTGTCCCGGGGTGCAGAAGGTTCCCTGGGCCAGTTCCTGTCCCCGGCTGTCGGTGAACATGCAGGTGTAGTCGTGTGCATCCCTGAGAAGGCTTGAGAACGCGGTCCGGGCCACAGACGCGTCCGCCTCATCCACGATGGAGATCAACCTGCGCCAGAGAATTTCAAGGGTGATCGGGTCGAATCTTTTCCGCATGGGTTTCCTTTCCTTTCATTTTTTGCTTGTCAGTTGCCTGGTGTGCGTCGTCAGCCCAAGAATATGACAACGGATCGGAATATAGCGATGCCACGTCTCAAATTTCCTGATTATAACGGATTTAGGGAGGCATTGAACTCGAACGTGAACGTGAACTTATACTTGAACTTGCCCACAAATGAACATTCAAGTTCAAATTCACGTTCAAGTTCACGTTCACGTTCACGTTCACGTTCATGGGCAGGGCCTCCCCGAAAAGCGTTATAATCAGCAAATTTCCATCTTCAACATACAGCAGGCGATCTGATATTCTGGCTTGGCATCGGGAGTGTAGCTCAGATTTTCAGGCTGTATGAGCTTGTTCATCACGCATCCCTCCCGAATGTCGAGTCTGAAGAGATCCCGCTCATTGATCGCCGCGGTTCGGACCAGTCTCCCCCCCTCAAAGCGCAGGCTGTGGATCGGAAAGTCCTCGCACAGGGGGCAGCGATAGACCCTGCCATTGGGAAAGATGAAATAATTGTGGGCAGTCAGACCCGCACAGTCAAACACCTCACCCGGTTCCAAAAAGACCTTCGGATAGGTGACGGTGATGCCGAGTGCCGAGGCCCTTTCCGCAACTTGGGGGATGTGGTCTGTCCACTCCGCCTTTGGTACCTGAAGCCGCTCCTGAGCCTCGGCCGATTTTCCCCGGATGCCGATGACCTGGATGAAAAACCGGCTGACGCCCATATCCCTCAACAGGGGAGGCATCGCGTCCAGCTCATGGATGTTCAACCGGCTGACGGTGTAGATGAGGCTGGTGGCAAAGCCCTTGGAGACCGCCTCCCGGATCCCGGCGACACATTTGTCATAAACCCCCTCTCCGCGTATGCTGTCGTTCGTCCGCCGGGTGGCGCCGTCCAAGCTGAAGCTGAAATAATCCACCTCATCAGGGCTGACCTTTGAGAGGATGTCGTGGAACAGATATCCGTTGGTGTCCACCGTCACGGATGTATAGCCGAGACGTCTCGCCATCCTTACGGCAGAAGACAAATCTGGATGCAACGTGGGCTCCCCGCCGAGGAAGATGACGTTGGCCTGAGTGCCCTTTTCGGCAAATGTGGCCAGCCATGTCTCAATGGTGGATAGTGGAAGGATCTCCCGCCCTTGCTGGTCCGGATTGATATAGCAGTGCCGGCATTTGAGGTTGCAGGCGGTGAGAATGTGAAAGAAAACATTTGCCGCGTTTTTGGAAAAGGATACCGTCTTTTTCATAGCGATATGGGGCGAAAGGCCCTTGCCGCTCACCGCTCTCCTACTCTCCAGCCACTTCCTTTCCGCAATGCTTGCAGATTTTGGCCTGTTTCTTGATGATTTCGGCGCAGAAGGGGCATTCCCGGGTGAAGTGCCTCTCATGGATCTTCTTTATGGACGCGTCCACCTGCTTCTGGACCGGCTCATTGCCGAATTTTTTGTTTCTGAGCGGGTCTATGGCTTCCAATTCTCCGATGTCGCCGATCATCTCCGCCGCCTTTGCCCGAACCCGGGCTGGCTGGGTGGGGTCCGACAGCAGGTTGAGCACTGTGACCCCGTCCTTGTTCACATAGCAGTCCGCGAGGATGGAAAACCCCTTTTTTATGTTCTCCTTGAGCACTTCCTGCTGAAGAACCACCTCATCATCAATGACCTGTCCCGTTGCGCCCATGGGGCTGAACACCGGCATGCATTCAAATTTCTCCGGGCTGTCAGGATAACACATGCAACGATAAGACGCGGTCTGCCCGTAATTCTCCTGCAAGTTTTCCCACCCTTCCTTGTACAGGGAACACTCGTCATTGAAGCAGACAAACAGATAGGGCACCCCCCATCCCAGACCATCGCTGAAGGTCATCAGCGGGACCTCCCATATGGTCATCTCTGTTTTGCAGTGGGGACATGCGGGTTTTTCCCGGGACATGATCTTCTCCAGGACTTGCTCTCTTGTTTCAAAGGCCATCTGACTCACCTCCACGACATGGTCAGTAGATATCAAAACCCTTCCCGCCCATGCTCACACCGGATTGGCAAATCCGGTGGGGAATGGTTCGGATTTGTCACTCTCGGACAAAGGACATCAGGACAGATCCGAAACGGACATGGATGGGTTTTCATATCTACTGATGATGAAAGTTGGGGCATCCTTCATCCATCAGTTTACAGTTTTTTGAGACGAAAAAGTTTGTGGTTCCGCCTTCAGGCGGTGTGGCACCGCCGAGAGGCGGAACTGCAAACTTTTCCCACCCGAAAAGTGCAAACCACTTTTCATAATGAAATGAAGGATGCCAAAGTTGGATTCACATTTCCGGCTGGAAGGGCCTTTTTCCGCAACATGATGTCAAGCGCGCAAGAGGATGCTCATCCTTAAAAAAAAGTGACCGGCAGAATGCCGATTCTTGACCTTACGAAAAACTGCTCGTCTCAGTCTCGGAAACTTCTTTTGCTTAAAAAAAAGCTAATGGCCATTTTCTGTTTGTCAAGATGGGTCATAGGTGATGGGGCAGGGATCCACCCTGCAACTTGCGGGTTCATCCACCATCGCTGTTCATATGTTTCTCGATAAAATTCATTATCTTGTCTTTCTCATCATCCTCAATGTCATTGAAGAAGATGGCGATGTGACAAATCCCCTCTTCGGGGGAGATTTCTTCCACTCGCACCACAATCCCCTCACATTCCACATATTCGACGTCATTCTCCTCATTTCCGCAAATCAATGCAAATACGATTCTGAGGGTTGTCATCAGCGGAATCAGCTGGTTCACCCTGCAATAGACGCCGGAGCAACTCAGGTTTATCGTTTCGGCCGTGAGAATGGCCCCCCCGGTGTCAAGCTTGAACGACATGCGTTTGTCTATGCGAGGGTATTTTCTTTTTTCCAAAAAGGTCTCCATAAGTATCCTCCCGAATCAGGTTGCTGATTGTCTGCGGGCGCATTTACGACTTGGGGGACAGTGAGCACTTGGGGCTGATGAAAATTCCCGTTTTCAAGGCGGTCTTCCGACCGCCATCCGACCCGGGACTGTCCCGCCATGCCGAGGCCCCGGATGGGACGGACGGCCCTCATCCGGGACAGGACGGGGACAGGGATGGGATCGGTCGGAAATGATCCAAAAAGCTGATTTTCATCACCCCAGTGAGCACCTATCAGAAGTTTCTGATTATAACGGATTTAGGGAGCCTGTGAACTTGAACTTGCCCGCAAATGAATGTTCACGTTTGGGTTCAAGTTCAAGTTCACGTTCAAGTTCACGTTCAAGTTCACGGACAGGGCGGCCTCCCCGAAAAGCGTTATAATCAGGAAGTTTGTGTCTCACACAGAGGCGAAAAGGCACAAGGAAGGCGCGGAGGAGACAGAATGGGGCACAGATAAAGATATGGCCGGGTACTTGGGGAGTTGGAAAAATCGCATTCTCTCATTGCGCCAGACAGCCTGACCCAAGGGGAATGTCGGGTGCCGGCTGAATTCCCCCCTTGAGGTGTGTCTTTCTGAAGTAATGCGGTTTTTTTCTGAGTCCCTCATAACAATACTTCGGACACTTTTTGTAACCCACTGTTTTTATTGGATCTGACCATTTTCAACCCGAAAATTAAAATCGTATGATTTCAACAAGTTAAATTTTCATCATCCTTGATTTTCAAAAGCTGTCCGAAGTATTGTCATAAGTACCCGGTCAAAAGTTTTCAAGGATTTTGCTTGTGCCTATGACAAAAAAAGTGATTGAGGAGAGAAACCCGGCTTTTTCTTGCAGTCGGGGAGCCGGCCCATTTGGGGAAAAAGCCGGGTTTCTCGTCCGTCCACAACTTTTTGTCCAGTTTTTTGAAAAAACTGGGTTTCCTTCCCTTTGACAAATACCTGAAAATATATGGCCAAGTGCTTATGCCATATATATGATACTCATCTTAAGATTGTCAACAAGAAATTTTCATGAGAAAAAACTTTTGACTGTGACCAAGCAACTTTCTCGCCACGCCCGGTTCGGACCTGTCCCCGACATCTTTTCCCGATGTCTTTAATCGGGGGATGTCAGGGACAGGTTCCGGCAGGAGCGGGGAATGGGGAACTTGAGTTGTTTGATTCTCATTCCTTAAGGAATATCATCGGCTACACCCAATGAAATCGGTTGTTGACTTTTTTGTGAAATCGGCTTATCTTAACAGCAAGTTCAGAAAGAATTTATGAGGGCGTGGGCATCCTTCATTTATGGTTCACATTTTTCAAGCCAAAAAGTTTGTGGTTCCGC
>JAOZRQ010000590.1 GCA_029940115.1 Desulfobacterales bacterium | reverse complement strand
TGTAAGCTGTAAGCTGTAAGCTGTAAGCTGTAAGCTGTAAGCTGTAAGCTGTAAGCTGTAAGTTGCAAGCTGTAAGTTGGGTCTTGATCTTCGTTTTGGCCAGTCACCTTTGGCTCCCGCCGGAAGCTGTCCCTGACGTATTTTGTCAGGGATTGCCAAATTCGGGAATGTGGCCTAGTTTTCCCAACCCACATGGCCCAGACGAAGATCATCATGGCTTGTAAGTTGTGGGCAGAACCTGGACTTTGAGCTTAACAGCTTGCAACTTCGACCTTACAGCTTTGAGCTGTACAGCTTACAACTTAAAATGTCAAGTGAGAAATGATGCAAGGATTTTCAGGAAGGGAGAGCCGAGGATATCTTCATCCGATTGTGCAAGCACAGTATCTATGTCTGTCAGCTCGGCAATGATATCGGTCAGATATTTTTCAACGCGATCATTATTGACCATCACAAAATTCCTCCAACAACTCTTTTCTGAGTCGTCTCGCTTCCCGGATCAGAAACTCGTTTTCCAAAAAATATCGGGACAGGCTCTCAATCCTGTCGGTCAGGAGTTCCGGGGATTCATCCTTGAGAAGTATTCCCTTGTTCACTGCGTCACACAGAACATGGGGATCCGCTTCCTGAAGATCGAAAAAGAGGATGTCCGGCCGAAGCCCACTCAATTCCATGACCTGCATGAACCGGGCGTACAGGTCAAAATATGCCTTGTCCTTGTCCATACGGGGAGAGAGCAGCACCAGTATGTCAAGATCATTGACCACAGGCTCATCTCCCGCGGCCGAACCGAAAAGGTAGGCCGCGGCTGCCTCTGGGGAGTTGTGCAGGACATCTTTCAGGGTGTTTATGATCTCATCTGATGGTTTCATAATATCTGATCATAAGAGGCCCGTGAACTTGGACTTATACTTATACTTGAACTTGAACTTGAACTTATACTTGAACCCAGTCGTAGGGTGGAGTTCCACCCCAGTCGTGGGGTTCCACCCCACCAATCCCAAGGAACCCAAAATCTCAGTCGTAGGTGGGTTCCACTTGGGCTGATGAAAATGTCACAGACAGAGTTGCCGATTGTGATCCCGTTTTTGTTCCCCCCATTTTTTTTGCTTTAAAAATGCCACTTTCCCATAATCTCAGCCACCTGAGCGTCAATACGGGCGATCAGCACGCCTGCCGCCACCGAGGTCTCAAGGGGGCCGGTCAGTTCCGCTGCCTGAGCCAAACCATATTGTTCTGCCACCGCCTGGGCCACTTGATCCAGTTGTTTGGCGTGGAGGTGATGAAACGCGGATCGCATTTTCGGCAACATGATGAGAAAGGCCTCCCAGTCCGCCACAGCGAGCAACGTGTCTATGGCACGGACGAAATGAGACGCGCCCAGCATGATGGACGTTCTGGAGACGCTCATCAGCCCTTCCAGGAACTCCCCGGCGCAGATCATCAGGTCAGGTGGCTCCTTTGCATATCTTGCCACCTGATCCGCCAATTGCTCAGGGGTGATCTCCCGCAATTCCGAGAGGGTGCCCCAGAAGGCCCCCCTGAGATGGTGGGACGGAGACACGGCCGCGACCTGTCGCAGATGTTGCGAAAATAGATGCCGGTCCAGTGCCGGCATGTCCCCGCGTCCGCTGATCCGAAGGGCCTCCGCCAGAGCGAGCAACGCGCTGACCACCTCAGTTTGGAGATCGTCAGGAGATAAGGCGGCATTCAGGAGCGCGAAACATGCCCTGTCGAACGCGCGGATGATCAGTTCACAAATGCGCTCTCTTTTCAGGTTCTGAAACAGGGCATGATGATTCAACGTGATCAGGTGGGTCAGGGCATGGCTCAGGCTGACAAAATCGGGGTCGTTGTCTATGGCATATCCGCAGATATCCTCCACCCTTGCAACCAGATCCGGAAAATTCATGTCAATGGCCCGGATCAGGTGGTGAGAGACGATTCCCGCGGCATGTTGGCCTTTTGACAGATTCTCCTTGAAGAGGGTCAGCGCGGCGTTTTCAATGGTATCGCCGTAAAGATTCTTTTCAATCAGCGCGTGTTCCACCCGTGGAGACCATCGGATCACCCATCTCTCCCTGAACAGCAGGCCTTTTGACATGTCGGGGGATTCGGTCCGTTCCCCCAAGGGGATCTTCAGAAAATCGAGACGATGGAGAAAGATCGAGCGTCTGGCATCTTTCTCCTCCCGCTTGTCGAGCGTCAGTTTTACATGCTTCTCCTTTTCGAGCACCTCGCCAAGTTCCAATTCTTCCAACTGGGTGTGGAAGTCGTTGACAATCGGCAACCGGGTCAGTTCGGGCGTGACCCGGCCCATGCGGTTGCCGATGTCAATCGCGTGGATCGCCTTTCGCAAATAATGGCCTTCCTCTTGGGGATCGCCTTTGCAGCAACAGGTGATGAACGCGTCGTGAAGATCGTCCAAAACGGGGACGCTGCGGCCGCGGAGGTTTGCCAGCATGGTCGCGGTCTGCATCACCGCGATAGCGTCTGCCGATGACAGAACCTCACCCTCCTGTCTGCCGCGTTTCAACACCTTGACGACATAATGGATGAAGGCCTCCTGATGGGGTCTGTTCTTTCCGATGTCCCATAACATCTGATAGTAGTTTGGCGCACGGTTTCCCGCGGCATAGCCTGACAGTTCGGAAATTCTGAAGAATGAATAGGGGGCCACGGTGGTATAAATTGTGCCTTTCGGCAAAGGGGGTTTCTCACAGGCCTCACGATCCATGAAAAGATGGAACCCTCCGCAGACCACCATGATCTCCTCGGGGTTGAGGCCTCTCCGCTCCCTCTCCTCCTCGATGGTCTGGAACATGAACTGCTCCCGGGCCAATGTGCCTTCGGCAGCCATCCGTGAGGGATCGGCCGTGAGCCGGGCCGCCGCACAAAAATACGCCATTTCCCTTCTGAATGATGCCACGTCCCGATCTTCGCGGGATATCTCAAAAAGTGTGTCCCATGTCTCATTCCAAGTCTTGAAGCCGGTCACCTCAACCAGTTTCTGATAAAAGAGGCACTCCATGATCAGGTGGTCTGTGTCATGTTCGGGGGTGTCAGAGGGAGACGGGGAGGTCTGCTCCGTGGCATCTTCTTCCGCGTCATCCTTTTGTGCAGGCTTCAGCAGGCCATGATGCGGCAGGTCAATGAACATGGCGTCCGCCTTGATCTGCCGGGCCGCTTTCAACGCGATGTATTCAGGGGAATAGGTGAGCAACGGATACCAGCAGGCAAACCGCGAGGGAACATCTTCGGAAGGGGATGCGATTCCGGCCAGTCCGAGCACGTTGTCATCATCCCGGTAGCTCGAATATAGGGCAATGGGCGGCCTTGTTCGCTTGTCTGTGATGTACGGAATCAGATCATTCGCCTCATGAGGGCCTTCAATCAGGACGAGTTTCGGCTTGCGTGTGAGAATCGCCTCTTCCACATATCCGGCCACCGCTGGGGAATGGTGCCGCACCGGAAACCAGTATGTCTCTTCGGACAGGACCGAATCCACATAAGCCTGCAAGCGTTCAGGGTCAAGCTCGGCTTCGATGATCGCCTGCTGGACGGAGAGTGCCCTCAAAGGGGAGGAATCACTGATGACTTTCATTGCAAACTCCTGAGTGTGTTCATATTTCAACGTCATAGAGCCTTCAACAAAAAGATTGTCCGGAGTGCCAAACTTGCAGTTTGGCGGAGGCCCCGGTTTCCGGGCATGCCAAACTGCAAGTGGGGCACTCCGGAGCGACAAACATTTTGTTGAAAGCTCTAGTTCAGAAATATGTTTTCTTTTGCCAGTTTGTCCTGAAACTCCCATTTGGTCAGGCCAGAAAGCTCTCTCGCTTTTCCAAAACCGAGCATTCCCTTCTGATACAAACGAATCGCCAATTCTGTTTTAAGCTGTTCTTTTGTCCTGTACAAAGGCCATTACTATCCGAGCAAACTTAATCATTTGTCACTACGTTTTCCATTTGATATTCCTTCGGAATTCGATTTTTGAAAATCAGCAATTTGAACTCCGGCTACTGTGTACAGGACAAAAAAAAAGAGAAACCCGGCTTTTTTCTTGCAGTTGGGGAG
>JAOZRQ010000589.1 GCA_029940115.1 Desulfobacterales bacterium | reverse complement strand
TTTCAGCCAGTTTTTCCGCCATTGCCAAAGGGCAAACAAGACCACTCAGAACTATCAACGTGATCACTCCGATAACCTGTGCTCTTTTCATCATAAATCCTCCTTATGTGTTAATATAATATAAATATTAAGTACCCGACCGGAAGTTTCCGACCAGAGGAGCCGGGTTTTAAAACCCGGCTTCTTGCTTCAACAAAAAATATGCAGAAATTTTCGTTCGGACCCGCCCGGCGAGTTTGTAGTTCCACCTTTAGGCGGTGCGGCACCGCCTAAAGGCGGAACTACAAACTGAAAAATGTAAGGATGCCTTCTTTTTCACCACGAATGCGAAATCGCCCCTTCCCCACAAGCCGCCACACAGGGCAACGCGGGCCTGTCCGAATCGGGCTTGCAGGGGTTGCACTCATATTTGAGCTTCTTCTTCTTCTCCCCTGAGACCACCGCCACCGGCTCATCCCGCATTGGATCATTCGGATCCTCATCCAGCACCTCAAACACCCCCACAGGACACGCAGGCACACAATTCCCGCACCCGTCGCACTTGTCGGTGTCAATGGTGATGAAAAAATCGCCGGAAGCGTCTTTGTACCCGTAATTTGCCAACATGAAACCTCCTTGTTGTAAGCTGTAGGCTGTAAGCTGTAAGTCTTGCCTCTTAGAGCCTACAGCTTAGAGCTTAGAGCTTGCAGCTTAGAGCTTGCAGCTTAGAGCTTGCAGCTTAGAGCTTGCAGCTTAGAGCTTACAGCTTAGAGCTTACCCCTTACAGCTATTTTTTCCTTCCCTTCCCCTTCTTGCACAGGGCAAACCCGAAAAGGGCCGCGCCGGCCGCGCCGGCGATCTGGGTGTCCCATTCGGTCTTCATGCGCTCCAGGCCGACAAACGGCATGACCCGGTCCATGACCCCGCGGTTCTTTGCCATGCCGCCGGTGACGGCAAATTCGGCTTTCACGCCGACCCGTTCCACGAGGGAATATATCCGCTCGGCCATGGCCTTGCAATATGCGGCAAGGACCTCCTCCTTGGTCCAGCCTTTTCGCAGAAGCCCGGTCGCCTCTGACTTGGCATAGACCACGCAGGTGCTCGATACCGCGGCCGGCTCTTCCCCCTTGAATTCGAATGACCGGTCCCCGACCTCCTGAATCGGCACACCGAGCAGGTCTGAAAAGACCTCCATTCCCCGGCCCGTGCCGGCGGCGCATTTGTCGTTCATCAGGAAGTTGGTCACCTTCCCCTTTTCATCACACTGGATCGCCTTGATGTCCTGCCCCCCGACATCCAAGACCGTGCGAACTTGGGGTCCATAAATGAAATTCGCCCCCCTCGCATGGCAGGCAATCTCGGTGATGGAGCGATCCGCAAACGGGACGTTCACCCGGCCGTATCCGGTACCGATGCAGTAATCCATCCGGTCTTCGGGCATATCGCCGATGGCCTCCAAGGCGAATTTCAATGCATTGCGCGCACTGTTCGGGCTGTCGGAACCGGTACGCATGTTCCCATAAGCCATAACCTTCCCATCGGCCATGATCACCGCTTGGGAGCTGACCGACCCCACATCAATCCCCACCGTCATATATTTGGCATCATTCCAATTTATATCAGGACTCTTCCAGTTCGACTCGGTCCATCTCCAGAATTCTTTTTTCTCCTCAGCCATTATTCCTCTCCTTTCGTCAATTGTCGGTTGTCAGTTGTCGGTTGCTGGCTGTCGTTGTTGGTTGTCAGTTATCTCTGAGTACGAACCACTGACCACAAGCCACTGAGCACAGGCCACGAACAACAAGCCACTGACCACTACTATCCAGCCGCCAGAACCGCAGCCCCCACTGACGCGCCGTATTCTGGATCATCAGGGATATGGATTTTTTCCAGCTTCAACTCCCGTTTCATCGCCTCCACAAATCCGGGGTTATAGGCCACGCCGCCGATCATCACCACATCCTCGTTCACTCCGATCCGGCGGATCATGGAGACGATCCGGCTGGCCATGGAGTCATGGATGGCCTTGCTGATGTCCTGCTTTTCGGTCTTCGCGTGGATCAGGCCCACCACCTCGGATTCGGCAAAGATCGCGCACTGGGCGTTCATCGGGATATCCCTGTCCGATTTCAGGGCTAGGGGGCCCATCTCCTCCAGCGGTGTCTCAAGTGCGCGGCCCATCGCCTCGATGAACGCGCCCGCGCCTGCCGCGCATTTTTCATTGATGGCGAAGTCTTCCGGGTCTCCCTTGTCGTTCATCTTGACAGCCCGCCCCTCTTCGGCCCCCACATCCGCGACCGTTCTGGCATGGGGAAAGAAAAAGAAGGCGCCCTTTGACATGGCCTTGATCTCATTCACGGTGTCCTCGGCCATCTTCACCGACTCTTTTCCTGAGCCGGTCCCGAATATCTTCTGGATATCCCCTCTTGAAATCTCCGCGTCCTGAATCGCCTTTTCCAGAGAGTCCTCCACCGCCTGTTCCTGATCAAAACCGGTCAGCACCGTGCCTTTGCCGATGATGTTGCCGTCCTTCATAATGACGGTCTTTGTATTTTTTGCACCACAATCTATACCTGCACTGATCATTTTTTGCAATCCCCCTTTGTTAGAACAGCTTTAAGTTGTAAGCTGTAATCGCTGTCGTTAAACTTGGAGCTTCCAGCTTGGAGCTTCCAGCTTGGAGCTTCCAGCTTCCAGCTTACAACCCTTTCGGTTTTTCCAGGCCGAGGCTTTCCAAGAAGATGGAGAGCCGGTTGATGGTCGCGGCTTCATCAAACTCCCGTTCATCGCCCATGTTTCCTTCATAGGACATGACCTTGTTGCCCCGTTCGATCAGTCCGAGACGGTTTTCGGCAACCCCGACGGAAAGCCCTTCGCATCCCCTGTTGTAATGGAGGATGACCCCGTCGCACTTCCATTTCTTGGCGACAGCGTCCATCATCTTTGTCTTGTACTCAGGATGATAAAAATGCTGATATTCCGGCTTGCTCAGGTGCCAGTCCGCGAGCATCATGCAGGCCTCTTCCCGGGTCGTCGGCTTCTTGTCCGGCAGGGGCCTTGGGATCAGGTCATGGTTCTCCTCATCATACAGCCAGGTCCCGGCAAGGCCGAAGGTGTAAAGCGAGCCGATGGAGACCGCGCCCCACTGCTCCATGTACCGGTAGATCTTCAGAAACCCCCAAGGCGGCTGGGTGTCGGTCATCACCCGCTTCTTCTCATTTGGAACGGCCGCGATCCCCCGATCCACCCGATCCTTGATCTCGTCATACACCTCTTCATAGAAATCGGCAAAATCCTTGTTCGACTGCTCCAGCACACCAAACACATACAGGGAATAGATGGATTTCTCCTCCATCGGCGCGGGCACGGCTTGGTTCAACATGCAGATTTCGGCCCATTTGCTGGTCAGCCGCATATCGTTCCAGACTGCTTCAAAGAAAAGCTCATCATTATATTCCCTGCCAGTCACCTTCTGCATCCAGTCAATGCCGTCCATCATCTGGTCCGCCACATATTTGACGCGGTGCGGATACATCTCCGGCTCAAAGGGGGGGTACGCGCCCGCGCCCACGTCCACGCAGAACAGGGGGACGCCACCCTCCATCTCACACGCGTTCTGATACCATTTCGCGTGGGAACAGCAGATATGCTGACTCCATGCAAAGTCGGCCTTCGGGAATTTTCCCCCGCCCAGAGCATACTCGTCACAGATGATGGAACCCCAGTAGTTCCTCATGTATGCACACAGGTCCCTTGCAAACCCGTAGTTTTCAGACGCTGAGAGGAACCGGGCCGAAAGCGGCTTGTCAAATGCACAGGACGCGCCATAAGGCTCACCGGTGATACAATGCACATCCTCCCCCAGACCTCTCACCACCGCGTCCGGGGCCCACGCGCTCCCCATCCAGCGGATGCCGCCCTTCTCTTTCGCCTCCGCAAAATTTCTGTAAAACGTCTGTCTCAATTCCTTTGCCTTTGGCCAGCACTTCAAAGGCTCACTCGGATATTCCGCCATTTTAAACCTCCCAATGTAAATTATGAAGGATGAAGGATGAAGGATGAAGCATCAAGCATCAAGCATCAAGCATCCAGCATCCAAGCA
>JAOZRQ010000118.1 GCA_029940115.1 Desulfobacterales bacterium | reverse complement strand
GTCTCACGCCGAAGTCTCACGCCGAAGTCTCACGCCGAAGCATTGCCGGGGTCGGGCATGTGCAATTTGTCCAGTCCCGCAGGGACGACCGGGGATCCATTCCAAAATGAGTTTGGGGACTCCCCAACTTCTGTGTACAGGACAAAAAAAATGATTGAGGAAGGAAACCCGGCTTTTTCTGGCGGTTGGGGATTCCGCCTGTTTGGGAAAAAGCCGGGTTTCTCGCCTTCGCGACTTTTTGTCCTGTACACAGCCCCTGATTATAACGGATTTAGGGGAGCCCTGTGAACGTGCCCGCAAACTTGAGCTTGAACTTGAACTTGAACTTGAACTTGAATCCTGACGTGAACATTCATTCACGTTCACGTGCATGTTCACATGCACGTTCACGTGCACGTTCATGTTCATGTTCACGTTTAAGGCTCCCCTAAATCCGTTATAATCAGCACAGCCCCAACTTATAAATACGCCCGTTGTAAGCTCGAGCTTACAGCTTACAGCTTCGCGAAGCGATCAGTTCGGCCACGATGCTGACGGCCATCTCCTCGGGCGTCTCTGCGCGGATGCTCAGGCCGATGGGGCTGTGGACCCGGTTCAGGTCTTCAGCGGTGAATCCTTGGTTCAGCAGCGATTTGTAAATGGCCTCCCGCTTTCGCCGGCTGCCGATCATGCCGATGTAATTGGCCTCGGTTCGGAGGGCCTGTTCCAAAACGGTCCGGTCGTGGCTGTGTCCCCGGGTGACGATCACCAGATAGCTGTCCGGATCGATCTCCAAGTCTGAAAACGCCTGTTCAAAAGAGGGGATGACCCTGACCTCATCCGCGTCCCTGAAGCGTTCCTGATTGGCAAATTCCTCCCGGTCATCCAACACCACCGTCCGGAAATCGACCATCCGGGTGAGAATCGCCAGTTTCTGGGAGACATGGCCCGCGCCGAACAGATAGGCCGTTCCCGGGACAAAAGACGGTTCCACCAGATACCGCCGGTCCTCAATGGTCAGCACCGCCGGCGATCTTTCCCTGAGACACTTCTCCATCAGATGCTCGGGGAGGGCGGGCGGCAAGTCTGAATGCCCGTATATGGAGCCGTCCGCTGTGAGAAGGGAGCGGGCCACCGTTGTCACGTCCTTGTCCTCTGCCGCAAATCTCCCCACCATCAGACTCTTCCGGCCCTGTTTCAGGGAGGTCAGCAGGTTCTGAAAGAGGTCGAGTGTGCCCGGATTCGCCTCGATCCGCTCAATCAGAACCTTCAGGCGGCCACCGCAGATCGCGTCGATGCTGTCCGCTGTCTCCGCATGGGTCAGATCAAAAAGGCTGACCTGTGCCTTTCCGGTATCGAACACATCCGCCGCGGCCCGGATGACCTTCGCCTCCATCAGCCCGCCGCCGATGGTCCCAACGGTCTTTCCATGGGAATCAATCAGCATCTTTGTCCCGGCAGTCCGAGGGGTGGAGCCGACATGGCTCAGAATGGTCGCCAAGACCGCGGGCTCATTTTTTTCCAACATCCGACAAAGGGTTTGCTCTAATTGGGCCATGGTGTTGTCTCCCTTCTGTGGGGGAAAAAAACCGGCTTTTTCCCGAACGGGCTGACTCCCCAACTGCAAGAAAAAGCCGGATTTCTCTCCCACTCATTTTTTTTGTCCTGTGCATAGGTGATCGTGACCCAGCACACTCGGCTGAATCCAGCACGCTCGGCTGAACGTTCGGTTCGGATTGACAAATCCGAACCGCCTGAACCCGGCACGCTCGGTTGAATCCAGCACACTCGGCTGAACGCTCGGTTCGGATTGACAAATCCGAACCGCCTGCTGGATTTTCAATCCGCCAGGAAACGGGAAGTTGTTCGGTCACAGTTCCTAAATGGATTCAACTTTCAACTGACCTCAAAAAATATCATACTGTTTCTCAGTGTGCAAGTATTTTTATTATGTGGTGGCAAGAAACCCGGCTTTTTTCCCGAACGGGCAGATCCCCAAGCCGCCAGAAAAAAGCCGGGTTTCTTTCCCATTCAGGTTTCTTTCTCATCAAATTTCTCTGAGCTGATGGAACGGGAACGGATTTGTTCTTGACTTTCATATATGACAGTGATACCGATCATTGAAAATTTCATGTGATGTGCAACTTTTTCTCTCATTTCTGCGAACCTGCACAGTCACAATGACACATGAAAGTTGCAACTGACAGATGACAATGGACCCTTAAGGGCAGGAACCACTCTGTCTCTGATGGAAGGTGGATTCCTGCTTTCGCAGGAATGACAGGCGGACAGGCGTGATGACAGGCGGACAGGCGTAATGACAGGCGGACAGGCGTAAAATTTCATCTGTCCTGTTACGTTTGGGGATGACCTATGAACAGAGACATACAACATCGCCAAGGATTTTCCATTGCGCGGCGATTTCAGGAATTGCGTGTGAAAAGGCAGGAGGTTCTCTCTCTGCCGGCGGAAAGGGCCTTGGATGCGATCTTCGACTATGTGCATGCGGACGCGCTGGTGCATTCGTTTCCAGAAGAGGATTTTTATTTCCTGATCCATGACATCGGGGCCGAAGACTCGATTGAACTGTTGTCCATGGCATCTGAACGTCAGTGGGAGTACATACTCGACATAGAGGCGTGGCACCAGGACAAGATCACCCTGCCATCAATGTCAAAATGGCTCTATCTGCTTCTCAAGGCCGATCCGGATCGGCTGGTCCGGTGGTTCCTGAATCAGAAAACCGAATTTGTCGAGTTTTTCATGTTCAGAAACATGGAAGTGGTGGTCAGAGCCCATGATCAGGATCCGTCGGACTTCGGCGATGGCTTTTCCACGCTGGATGACACATTTTATGTGAGAACCATTGATTTTCCTGATTCTGACCAGGTATATGCAATAGAGCAGCGAGACGAGTTCCTCGCTGAATTTCTGAATCGCCTGGCCGCTTATGATCCCTTCACTTATCAGAATGTCTTGTTGGAATTTTCAACCGTCATTCCCGGGGAAGCCGAGGAGGAGGCCTATCGCCTGAGAAACGAGAGGCTGGCTGAGAAGGGGTTTGTGCCATTTGACGAGGCGGTCGGGATTTACCAGCCTTTGAAACCAAATTCATTGAAAACCGGGAGAAAGCGGCTTGTCTCACGAGATGATGACCCGCAGACACGCCCGCCGGTTCCGTTCCATCCTGTACAAATGCTGGATAAGGAGGGTCTGTTCACCCTCTCCCTGAAAACCATAGAGATGGAGGATGTGATGCAACAGCTTCAGGCGGAGTTTGCCGCGCTTTGCAATCAGGTGATCGCCGCGGATCAGAAGCACATCAGGGAGAGAGAGCAACTCAAAACTGTGGTCAGAAAGGTCTGCGGATACATCAGCATTGGTCTTGAGCGGTTGACGGAGAAGACGCATGGGCCCCATGTGATCAACCGCTCGGCCGCGATGATCCAGCGGTTTCCCCTCTCCCGGATATTCAGAGTGGGATATGGGCTTGCGCTTGAGCTGAAATGGTCCGCCCAGAAATGGCGGAAAACGAGCTGGTTTGCCAACGCGGGACTCCCCCTGACCTTCTGGGGGGAATACTGGCTGGGGGTCCTCGGCGGGCTTTTGATCAAAAAGCCGTTCTTTTTCGACAACTACAAAACAGGGGTGATTTACAGGGAATTCGCCTCTCTTGAGGATATTCGGCGGACTGAGGACGTGCTGAATGAGATCATCGCGTTTGATGACCTGCTTTCTCTGATCGCCTTTCCTTCCAAGGATATCCCCAAAAACGCCTTTTTCGACTGCAAAAAATTTGTGCTGACCCTCTGGGCCAAGCATCATGTCGGGTTGCCTGAGACGCTTTCGCCAATCGGGCTGGACGTGTTCAGGCCTTTCTTTGAGGACCTCTGGCGGACCCAGGGGAAGCGTCGCCAGATCATCAAGCCGATTGTGAAAGACGCTTTTCTGAACTGGCTTTCGGAGAAAACCGGGTTGAATTCCGATGAGATCACAGAGAAATCAGGCCGAACTTTGGAGAATCTTTTCAAGGAAGTCGAAAGCGAATATCGAGACGTTTCCCCGGCATATCTGGACCCTAAGCACATCCATCTTTTTCTGTTGGAAAAATGATTTGGGCTATGGGCTTATGGGCTATTACAATAAAATAAGGCATCCTGCGGCCTCATTCCGCCATGCTTTTTTTCAGCCCTGAAAATCACATATGAAATGATCTGTATGATTTGCAACTTGCAATAGTTCGGACAGTTTTTGAAAATTAAAAATGTGACCTGTTGAAATCAGAGGATTTAACCTTTTGAAGCCGAAATCAGCAAATCCTTTGAAATCAACGGGTTCCAAAAACTGTCCGAACCATTGAACTTGGAAAAGGACTCTTTAATGTTTATGAATACTCCCAAAACAAAGAGTGTCTCCCAAGCGTCACTTAACGAAGCTCAGGCTGATAATCTGAAGCGATTTCTCAGAAAACTTCCCAAAGTTGCGGAACATGTGAAAATTTATGAACTTCCTGACCGCGGGAAGGCCTTTCAGGCAGATGTCAGGGCAAGAAACATCTCTGGTTCTTTTGCAAGGTATGAAAAGCAGATTGACGCCCGTGGAAAAACGCTTCTCTTTACAAAAACCACTTTTGCCCCTGACGGAAGCATCGTGCATGTGAAACCGAAGTTTCCGCCGGGGCCCGCATTTTATCCGGGAGACTGAAATGACACGGAAACAGTTGTTGGAAGCCCTGCTTACATCGGAAAGCCCGACGGATAATCTTCTGTCCGCCTTGGCGGAGTTCGGATGGGATTGTGAGGAGGAACTCGTCCTGCTAAGATGTGATCATGTTGCGGCCGTATTAAGGCGGTTCCGAAAAGGCGGGATTTCCGCCCAGAATGTATCGGGCTGGGCAGATGCTGTCGAAGCGCGGGATGACATTGGTTTTGAAGAAGGATGCGAGGAGATTCTGACCGATGTGATATATGAACTGGCAAATCCGGAACTCACCCGATCCCTGTCATCCGAGACAGCCGCTGAATGGATATATCACCTTGAATTACAACGGGAGGGTATCCCGGAAGCCTCTTCATATATTCACATCAGGGGAAAAAGGCGTCTGATTCCGATTGATGAGGAACTTTTCGGCAAGGTGACGGAGATTTCGGAATCAAAACGGATCCCGCCCGAGGCGCTGATTGATTCGTGGCTTAAGGAGAAGGTTTCCGAGGCGCATCAGCAGGTGTAAACTTGAACGTGAACTTATACTTGCCCATAAATGAATGTTCACGTCCGGGTTCAGGTTCAAGTGCAAGTTCACGTTCAATGGTTCAAAGGTCAACGGTCGCCGAGGGATATGTTTTCGCAGGAATGACAGGGCGTTTGATAAAAATCGCACACCGTTTCACTTCCCAATTCAGAAGGTATATCGGAAGCAAAAGAATATCCCCTCATCTTTACCCCCAAGACCGATCCTTGTGTTTTGCTTCAGATTTTCGATGAATCCTCTAATCTTGGTCCGGTTATATTTGTGCGCGCTGCTGATGGAACCGTAAATGCTGCCGGTATGGAATCCGAGTTCAACAAGGGTGAGGAGTGCGCCGAGCGCGTGATGATCCTTGTGAAACGACTCATAAGCCGCGCCCATCAGCAGACCGTTGAGCAGAAACGCGGTCAGCGCGTCGTGATATCTTTCACAATAAAGATGTCCTGCGCCCGGAACAATGGAGAGGACGCCCGCCAGACTAGGGCTTTTCCTGCTTATGGAACCGACCTTTTTCAGTTCTGCGGAGAGCCGCTTCAATTGATACTTCTCCCGATTTTCCAAGCTGATCTTTCCAAAAAAAGAACGGGCCCTTTCCCATTCCGCCATTTCAAGACAGATCCAGCCGATCTTATAAAACGCGTCGTCCTTCACGTCTCCCTCGTCTGTCAAGGTGATCAGATGGCGAAGGGCCGCGATGGCAGGTTCCGTCGCATTCCGCTTCATATGACATTCACTGATCATGAAATAGGCTTTCAGGGTGAAGCCCGACATTTGAAGCTCGACATCTGAAAACCGGAATTTCAGTTCGTCATGCCTTCCGACAATTGACGAGAATGCCTTGATCGCCTCCTCAAATCGCCCGCTTTCAAAATGACAAACACCGATGCCATACATGGCCTCCTCGGCCCGATCATCCTCAGGGAAAAAATGGAGGAACCGCTCATACTCGACAATCGCCTTGAGATGTTCCCCCTCCCTGAAATAGCGCGTGGCGAATTCGAATTGCCTCTCCGCGTCGATCTCAATGACCGTCCCCGCAAAACAGTGAGCATAGAGCATAGAGCAGTGAACAGCAAACAGCAAACAGCAAACAAACAGAAATTTCGACCCCTTGCCCCTTGCCCCTTGCCTCTTGCCCCTTGCCCCTTGCCCCTTGCCTCTTGCCCCTTGCCCCTTGCCCCTCGCCTCTTGCCCCTCACCCCTCATTGCGTCACCCCTCATTGCGTCACCCGCAGCACTTCCTCGATGGTGGTCAAGCCTTGCAGGACCTTTTGGGCACCGTCGTGGCGCAGGGTCGTCATATGGGTGGCCTCTTTGATCTGGTTGGAATCGTAGGTCTTGAGGATCAGGCTTTTCAGTTCGGTGTTCATGACCATGATCTCAATGATTGAGACCCGTCCTTTGTACCCGGTATGCAGACATTTCTGACACCCCCCAGGACGATAGATGGTGCCCTGTCGGAGCTGTTCCGGGGTGATGCCGATGTTTTCCAGCATGATGTCATCCGGGATGTAAGGCTCCTTGCACTCGGAACAGAGCACCCGAATCAATCGCTGGGCTGCCACCGCGATCACTGCGGATGAAATCAGAAAGGGTTCCACGCCGATGTCCACCAGCCGGGTAATCGCGCTTGCGGAATCGTTGGTGTGAAGCGTGGAGAAGACCAGATGCCCGGTGAGCGCGGATTGAACCGCTATGTCGGCGGTCTCCTTGTCCCGGATCTCCCCCACCAGCACCACATCCGGGTCCTGCCGGACAATGGATCGGAGGCCCCGGGAAAAGGTGAGGTCAATCTTCGGATTCACCTGAATCTGGCTGATCCCCCGGATCTGGTATTCCACCGGGTCCTCGATGGTGATGATGTTGATGTCCGGCCGATTGATGGAGGAGAGCAGCGCGTAGAGCGTCGTGGTCTTTCCGCTTCCGGTGGGGCCGGTCATGAGGATGATCCCGTTCGGAGAGGCCACCATATTTTTCAGCAGATCCAGTTTTTCCTGGGACATCCCGAGCTCCGACAGTTCAAGCAGGGAGGTGGATTTGTTCAGAAGCCGCATGACGACCCGCTCGCCAAATGAGATGGGGATCGTTGAGACGCGGATATCGATGTCCTGATCCCCGAACTTCAGCTCGATGCGCCCATCTTGGGGGAGACGCTTCTCCGCAATGTTCATCTTGGCCATGACCTTGATCCGGGAGATCAGGGCCGGCTGAATCCATTTCGGCGGGGTGAGCAGGTCATAGAGGATGCCGTCCACCCGATACCGCACCTTGAAACTGTCCTGATACGGTTCGATGTGAATGTCGCTGGCACGGGCCTTGATGGACTGGGAGATGATATGGTTCACCAGTTTGATGATCGGCGCGTCGCTGGTGTCATCCAAGAGGTCCGCGGTATCCTCGATCTCGCTGATGATGGTGGCGCCGTTCTCCTCCATGTCCTGAACCAGCTGCTCTGCGGAGTCCTTGTTGAAGTCATAAGAGAGGTTGATGGCCGAAAGGATCGTATCCTTTGTGGAGAGCACCACTTGAAAATGATTCGCGGCGATGAGCCTGACCAAATCATCAAGGGGCTGGAAGCTGGTGGGGTCGTTGATGGCGACGATGTATCCCGGTTCCTGATGATGCTCCTTCTGGACCAGCTCCCCCTCCTCCGGCTCTGAGGAAGTGGTTTCAGAATGGTCGCGGCTTTCGAGGGGGACCATGAAGTATTTTTTGAGAAAGTGGATCGGCACTTTCTGGACGGTCTCCGTTCCGATGTTCTTCAGGGGGAGCTTGGGCCAGAACGGGATATCATATCGGATGCTGAAGGCCTCCAGCAACTGTGTCTCTGTGGCCAGTTTTCGCTTGACAAGAATCTCACCGACATTTCCGCCCTTCTCCCTTTTGACTCTCAGGACATCTTGGTAATCCTCCTCTGAAATGCCGATGGTTTCCTGTAGGATTTGTGGAAAGTCTTTTCGCATGGTTCTTATTCCTTAAAATATCTGCAAGTTGCAAGGTGTAAGCATTTTGGAGCTTGGAGCTTCGTTTTCAGAAATAATGTCCAAGTTAAATGTTCCTGGTTCTAACGGTTTTTGTGGTTTCCGACACGGCTGAACCGCAGATGAACGCGGATGGCCTGCGTGCCGGGCAGGTGCGGGCCCATCGGCAAAGTAGCGACTTAATCCTGTTTGTCTGCCTTTGTCTATAAAGACGAATGGTCTCACAGTTTTGTTTACAAAGCATAAAAAAATCCTGATTATAACGCTTTTCGGGGAGGCCGCCTGCCCGTGAACTTGAACGCCCGGCAATTCACCGCCATCTACACGGATTAGGGATAAGAAAGGATTTTCTGTCCTGCAGGGACGGGCAACTGACGACGGTCATTCTGCGACGGAAATCAGTTCTCGGATCCGCTCAACCAATTCCGGATAGGACTTCAGGGTCACCCCGATATTTTCAATGTCAAACATCTTTGCCTGGGAGACCAGTTTTTCCCCCAGCCTCTTGAAGTGCCTCAGGGAATGGGTGTCACCAAAGGCTTTTATCTTGTCACCGAAATTCTCGATGTCAACGATGCTGTGATTGTTGTGGGCCGATTCCCACAAGGGCATGAAATCGTTCTCCAACTGCCGGATCAGCTCAGGGAGCCTCTCCAAGGTCTCCGGCGGAATGCCATCAAAAGAATCTTCCCTCACCGATCTTTCAGAGGCCTCCTCTGGCGTCTCTTTCTTGGAATGCCTGATGAAACGGGCCAATTCCTTGAACAATCCGGACTGCTGAATCGGCTTGATCAGAAAGCCGTCGAATTTGCTGTTCATCAGCTTCTCCTTGTCCTCCTTCATCCCGGACGCGGTCAGCGCAATGATCGGAATCTCCCTGATCTTCTCATCCGCACGGATCTGTTTGGTGGCTTCATACCCGTCCATCACAGGCATCCGGATATCCATCAGGATAATGTCCGGATGGTACTGCCTGGCAAGATGAATCGCTTTTTTGCCGTTCTCCGCCTCGATCGTGCTGATCGGGGTATCATAAAAAAAGGCATTCACCAAGTCCCGGTTGGTTTCAATATCATCCACGATCAGCACCGTCGCCTCCTCGAAGATGATGTTCTCATGGTCAAACGCCTCCTCGATTTCGGACTTGGCAGGGGTTGAGGCCACGCTGACATGGTGCAGGACGATCTCAAAGACGCTCCCTTTGCCAATTTCACTTTTGACGGTGATCTCTCCCGCCATCATCTCGACCAGCCGTCTCGTGATGGCGAGCCCCAGACCTGTTCCGCCGTAACATTTGGTGCTTTGACTCTCCTGTTGCTTGAACGCGCTGAATATGCTCTCCAAGGAGTCCGGGGCAATGCCGATGCCGGTATCCTCAATTCCCATGATCAGGTCCACACTGCTCCGGTCCTCCTCAATGTAGATTTTTTTCGCGCAGAGCCTGATATGTCCTTCCTTGGTGAATTTCACCGCGTTGCCGAACAGGTTGAACAATATCTGCCGCAACCGCACTTCGTCCAACAGCAGACTCTGGGGAATGTCCTCGGCGATATCCACGATGAACTCAAGCCCCTTTTCAGAGATTTTCAGGGAAAAGATATGCCTGATCTCGTTGATGATCGAATAGAGATTCACCGGCTCGTACTGAAGCTCCATCTTTCCGGCCTCGATCTTTGACAGATCCAGGATATCGTTGATCAGGGTCAACAGGCTTTTCCCGCTGGATCGGATGGAGTCGAGGTAATGCCTTTGCTTTGAATCCGTCACAAGGGAATAGAGCAGGTCGGCAAATCCGAGGACCGCGTTCATGGGGGTGCGAATCTCATGGGACATGTTGGCCAGAAATTCGCTCTTGGCCCGGTTTGCGGTTTCAGCGGTCTCCTTGGCCTGAGAGAGTTCCTCATTGGTCTGTTTCAGCTCAGCCACCCGGCTGGCGACTTTCTTCTCTCAGAGGTGCAGGTATTTCTGATGTTGCTTCAGCTCGTTTTCCCGATGCTGCTTCAGTTGGATATCCTGTTCCTGAATTTCAGCAAGCATGTCGTTGAATCTGGCGACGAGAAACCCGATCTCATCCTGACCGCATTGGCACATCGCACGGATTGAAAAATCCTTTTCCTGTGAAATGGCCATCGTGGCTTGAGTCAGATTGACGATCGGATCCGAAATGATCCGTTGCAATGAGGAGGAGAGCAACAGGACGACAATGAAGGTGATGCACATGATCACGGCAAAGATGAAAACCGCTTCCTTCATCTTGAAGAACATCTCCTCGAGGTCATACTGGATAAAGACCGTTCCGATGCTGATTTTGTTGTCGGGCTGCTCCGCATCCGACAACTGGGAGGATGGAGCATGTACCCCTTCGGGGTATCGCTCATCCTCGTGACTGTCCTCAAAACGGATCGGCTGAAACAGAAATAGGTAGTCATAAGGGCCGCAATCCTTGAAATAATGACCCGACGCCTGATGCTCGGGCGGCGTCACATCAAGGGGCACATCATCGCGGCGGTAGGTGGCGAAGACCTTTCCGTCTTTGTCATAGATGCAGGCAAAAAAGACATAAGGCATGGCGCGCAACGCGGCCAAGTTGCTCTCCGCGCTGTCTTTGTCATTGAAGAGCAGCGTACCCTCACTGTTCATGCCGATCACTTGGGTCAGGCTGGAAAGACTATAGACTATCGAATGGCGAAAGAGGATGACATCCTTGACCATGAACGCGATGGAGGCCATCAACAGGGTGACACCGGTGGTGAGCATGAATATCAGCCTCAACTTCCATGTGATGGAACGTTTTTCAAAGAATTTCATGCTGGAGTCCTGGGTTCTGGGTTCTGGGCTGGGCTGATAAAAAGTTGCCGATGTTCCCAAAAGTTGATCCCCGTTTTGTTCCCCCCATTTTTTTGACTGACTGATTTTAAGGTAAAGGGGAACAAAAACGGGATCACAATCGGCAAGCCTGTTTGCGACATTTTCATCAGCACAGTTCTGGGCTATGGGTTCAAATATCAAGCATCAAGCATCAAGCATCAAATATCAAGCATCAAACATAAAGCATCAAACATCACTTTTCCCCATCTTTGACAATCTCGGCCGCGGACATGAGCATTTTTGAGCTCAACCTCAATCCTGCCCGATTTAGGGCATCCAAGTTGACTCTGTAACGAAGGTTGTTCTTTTTTCCGAGAAAGAAGCCGATGATCCCGCCCATTCTTGCGAAGCCTTCGGCCTCTCCCACAGTTAAGACCGGTTTATGTCTGAGCGAACTGAGTATTTTCCGAATAAATCTCCGGTCCTCTGAACAAATGAAAATAACACGGCAATCTTCTGCATTCTCAAGGGCGGGACCCTCTTGAGCGTCTTGAAACTGAGAAATAAGTGTGGCCGGCAAGGTTTTTATTTTATGGAATATGTCGGAATCTTCTGTTTTAGGTCCTTTGCCATGCAGGTGACCATCACCTGTCTTGGGTCCGCTGTCACGCATAGGGCTGTGGCGTTCACCTTTTTCAAGATTGGCATCTGATTTCGATTTGTGACGAGCCGAGAAACCCATGCGAGGGGGATGACGACTCTTATCATAATTTCCTGAACAGATATTGCCCTCGCATTTTTTCACTTTGAGTTTTTTCCCTTTGACAGCCTTGCTATTCTCCAGAGAGAGAAAGGGTTTATTGTAATGATGGAATGGGGCGACGCAGACGATAATCGGATCTTTGTGGCTTTTAAATGCCTTTCCAGGCCATGTCGTGAATCTTATGAAATTATAGACAAAACCGGCCTTGATCTTGTATTCTGGGCCTGAGAGCGGCGGCTGGGCATGGGCCATGACTGTCGTGAACAGCATGGCGCATAACATCAGGGTCTGAAACGTGATGCGTGAAACGTGATGCGTGATGCGTGAAACGTGAAACGTGATGCGTGATGCGTGATGCGTGAAACGTGAAACGTGATGCGTGAAACGTGAAACGTGATGCGTGAAACGTGAAACGTGATGCGTGATGCGTGAAACGTGATGCGTGAAACGTGATGCGTGATGCGTGAAACGTGATGCGTGATGATGGATGAAACGTGATGCGTGATGATGCGTGAAACGTGATGCGTGATGCGTGATGCGTGAGGCGTGATGATGGGTGAAACGTGATGCGTGAGGCGTGATGTGTGAGGCGTGAGGCGTGATGATGGGTGAAACGTGAGGCGTGAGGCGTGAGGCGTGAGGCGTGATGATGGGTGAAACGTGATGCGTGATGCGTGATGCGTGATGGTTGGAAATTGAGGCCAAGTGTCGGGAGCATGCCAGTTCCCCGTTTCCGCTTTCCGCTTTCCTATTTCCGGTTTCATCTTTGTTCTTCATTCGCCCATGCTCCTCTGTAAGCTCGAAGCTGCAAGTTGCAGATACCAAGTTTGGCATCCCCAGTTTGTAGTTCCGCCTTTAGGCGGTGTGACATCCCAGAAAGCGATCCCAACTTGTAAATGCGCCCCTTCAAAACTGCCATGCCACTTTGCCATAGACACTGCGCTCCACCTCAAGCGATGAGAACTCGGGATGCCGATGCTCAAGGAGGTTTTGCCCTGTCACCGAGAGTTCAAGGTTTTTGCCGGGTCTCCACGCGATCCGTGCATCCAGTGCGGTGTAACGGTCTATCTGCTTCGCTGGCAATGGGTCAACATACCGCAACCACAGGTCAAGTTCAAGTTTTTTTGTCATATTGAGGGATGAGCGCAGGGAAAACTGATGGCGAGGGCTGCCCCCCTCAATTTTCGATTTGGCATCCGTGTCCATGCTGTTGCCGGTGAGACGCATGTCTGTCTCGAGATAAGCGTACGCTGAACTGAGGCGCCACCCATCCGTGACCTGCCAGTCCGCGGCCAGTTCAAAACCGTAACTGTACCCTTTCATCTCATTTTCCAAATAAGAACGATTGACATAATGGGGCATACCCGGAATAAAATCAACCTCGCACGATTCGGCAGATGTGACGAGATGTTCTGCTGCTGAGGTTTTCAGCGCTTTGTATCGGTTGTAAAACGCGGCCAGATCAAGCCAGAATCGGTCAGCAGGTTGCAAGCGGCAACCGATTTGACAAGCGATCAGCTCCTCAGAATCAAAACTCTCACTTCCGGATTCTGTCTCTATGACCAGTCCATCAGAATAGTCGGGTTCTGATTCCCCAGCCGGCCTTTCAGGGGGCACCTTACGATGGAACTGGATGCCGATGCTCCCGTCATGATCCAAACGGGCGGGGGCCCTGACGGATCGTGAGACACTTCCCCAGAAGGACTGGCGTTCCCAGGGAGTCCAGAGGAAGCGGATATCCGGCTGGACTTCATATCCGGTGAAGTCATTATGTTCAACCTTTGTCCCAATGGTCAGTTGCAGACGGTCAGCGATGATCTCCATCCTATCTTGGACAAACGCGCTGAGAAGGTACTGGTCTCGCCGTTCTGGATCAAAGAATACAAGATAAGACTGAAAGGAGAAATTCTCGATTTCATCGCTGATGAACCGGTATCCCACTCCCCAAGTGACTTCATGGCGTTTTCCCGCGGCGAGGCGGTGCTGGAAATCGAAGTCAAAGGTGTTCACAGAATACTTTGCCTCGGCGGTGTCCCGTTTATCGCGGTCATAATACATTCGGAACAGGGTGTCTGATGATTCTGAAAAGACATGCCGCCATTGGCCCCTCAGATATCCCCCTTCGATTCGGGAATCCTCCCGGGTCTCCCCGGGGAAGTCCGAGTCCTCCTCCGCCTCGGTGTCATCCCTGTTTGCATATGCCTCCCCTTGCACACTGAGGGATCCGGTGTCGGACGGGTTCCAGTCAATCCTGCATCCTGCACGGATTCCCATCCAGGCATCGGTTGAGATATCCTTGGTGAGCACATCCACATGCTCGTCTCTCTCTGAGGTGTTCTCGAAGCCTGCCTCTCCCATCTCATCCCTGGTGAAAAGTTTCGCGTAAATCCGATAATGCGCGTCCTCTCCCAGTATATCCCCGTAGCGTGTGCTGCCAATGAAATGATCTTTGGTTCCGCCGGCGACTGTGATCAGGGCCCCCTGAGTCTCCTTTGCGGGTTTGGTGATGATGTTGATCACGCCATTGACCGCGTTTGCGCCCCATAAGGTTGAGCCAGGACCACGGATCACCTCAATCCGGTCAATGTCCGCCAACAGGGTGTCCTGAGTATCCCAGAACACTCCTGAGAAGATGGAGGAGTAAACACTGCGCCCGTCAATCATCACCAGAAGCTTATTCGAGTAAAGATCATTGAAGCCGCGCACACTGATGGCCCATCCCCGTGTGCTCGTCCGGGCCACCTGAACCCCAGGGGCCAGACGGAGCGCATCCGCCAAGGTGGTGACACCGGAACGCCGGATATCCTCCTGGGTGATCACAAAGACCGCGGCCGGCGCTTGGAAAATCTTTTCCGGCTTCTTGGAGACCGAAATCACCTCCACATTTTTCAACTCCTCCAGACTCAGCGCGGTGAAGTCAATGGGAAAATCATCCGCCGGATCATAGTCGCCGGCCCGGCAGGAGGGAACAGACCCCGCGGAGATCATCAGGAGGGTCAGACATATGCAACACAAACCCCGAAAACTGAAAAATTTCATGATGTTTCTCCCCATGATGCTCGCATCCGATGGCCTCATGTCTAAGAAGGTGTTTGAAAACTCCCTTGCCCTCCTGCCCGTGCCCCTATCTGTGCTGGTTTCGGGCAGGGGCACGGGCAAAGGGCACGGGCAGATGTTTTCAAACACCTTCTGAATATCTCGGCAAGGAGTTTTCTGATCCCCGCAAGAATGGATGCCTTTGGAAAGATTGAGGACGCCATCCATAAGG
>JAOZRQ010000117.1 GCA_029940115.1 Desulfobacterales bacterium | reverse complement strand
TGGTTCCCACATTCACATGCGGCTTGGTCCGCTCAAATTTCTTCTTCGCCATGCTCTTTTTTCCTCCAATCTGCCTTACCAACGAAAATGGGCGAAGGCCTTGTTCGCCTCTGCCATCTTGTGGGTGTCCTCCTTCTTCTTGACGGATGCCCCCCTTTTGTTGGCGGCATCCAGCAACTCACCGGCCAGCTTCTGGGACATGCCTTTTTCCGAGCGTTTGCGCGCAAAGACGATGATCCATCGGATGGCCAGCGCGGTGCGCCGGGATAGACGAATCTCAGTCGGGACCTGATAGGTTGAGCCGCCGACGCGTCTCGACTTGACCTCAATCATGGGCCTGACGTTGTCCATGGCCTGCTCAAACAACTTGAGCGGCGGCTGCTTCCCCTTCTTGCCGATGATGTCAAACGCGTCGTACAACAAGGACTCAGCCCGGCTCTTTTTGCCGTCCCGCATGACCGATTTGATGAACTTTGAGACCAGCTTGCTACCATATTTGGGGTCAGGAATGATCTCACGTTCGGGAACCTCTCTTCTTCTTGGCATTACTCACTCCTCTTTAGGTAAGGATGAAGGATGATTTCATCCTTCACATTTCATCCTTCCCTATTTGGGTCTCTTGGCCCCGTACTTTGACCTGCCCTGTTTCCGATCCTCCACGCCGAGAGTGTCAAGCGTACCTCTCACGATATGGTAGCGAACCCCGGGCAGATCCTTCACACGCCCGCCTCGGACCAGGACCACAGAATGCTCTTGGAGATTGTGCCCGATTCCGGGAATGTATGCGGTCACTTCCGTCCCTGTGGTCAACCGGACCCTTGCGACTTTCCGCAATGCGGAATTCGGCTTCTTGGGTGTGGATGTGTAAACCCGTGTGCATACCCCTCTCTTCTGGGGTGCCCGCCTCAATGCAGGGGTGTTGGTCTTCTTCTTTATCCTTTTTCTTCCTTTTCTGACCAACTGATTGATGGTTGGCATATCTTCCTCTTTTCTTCGGTTTCAAAAAAAATGATCTCAGGCTTTTCTCAATACCATAAGGGATTGATGGCAATCCCTTTCTTACCCGCAATCCATGTTGTGGAATGCAGGGGACTGACACGAACGATTTAAAAAATCGTTCTGCTTTGTTTGACATCTCAAGCTTTTCTCAATGCCAAAGGGATTGATGGCAATCCCTTTCTTACCCACAATCCATGTTGTGGAATGCATGGCCTACTGACACAGGCGATTATGATATTCCCTTGTGCTTGGTGCCTCAGATGGTGTGCCAAGTAGTCAAAATTCTTTTTTATATCCGATTCTCAGGACATTGTCAAGCTTTTTTTTGAAAAATCTCATTTTTTTTCACTTGGAGCTGAAAACTCTTCAGGAGATCGAATACTCAACCATCATCAAAACGCCTCAACCTCCACCTTCCGATAAGCAGGAAAGCCGGTCCCCGCGGGGACCAGACGGCCCATGATCACATTCTCCTTGAGCCCTCTGAGATAATCCTTGGCCGCGGCGATGCTCGCCTCGGTGAGCACCTTGGTGGTCTCCTGAAAGGACGCGGCGGAGATGAAGCTGTCCGTGCTGAGAGACGCCTTGGTGATCCCCAAGATGAGTGGATCCGCAATCGCGGGCTGCTCACCCTTGCGTCTCACCCGATCGTTCTCCTCATCAAACTTGATCTTGTCCACCTGTTCCTCGACAATGAAGTCAGAGTCGCCCGGATCCTTGATCTTGACGCGGCGCATCATCTGTCGGACGATCACCTCGATGTGCTTGTCATTGATACGCACCCCTTGGAGGCGATAGACCTCCTGGACCTCGTCCACGAGATATCGGGCAAGGGAGACCTCCCCTTGGATGTTCAGGATGTCTTGGGGAACAGCGGCCCCACCCACGAGGGGCTCGCCGGCCTTGACGTAGTCCCCCTCGTACACCGCGATGTGCTTGCCGCGGGGAATCTGATATTCCCGTTTCTCGCCCACGTCCACCGGCGTCACGGTGACCTTCTGCTTCCCCTTGCCCCCCTTGGCGATGGCGACATACCCATTGATCTCGCTCAGGATGGCGGTCTCCTTTGGCTTGCGGACCTCGAAGAGTTCGGCCACCCGGGGGAGGCCGCCAGTGATGTCCTTGGTCTTGGTGGTGGCCCGGGGCAGCTTGGCGATCACCTCGCCGGCCCGCACCGCGTCCCCCTCGGTCACGATCAGGACCGCGTCCACCGGCAACGCGTAACTCGCCAGCTTGGTCTTGCCGGACCGGTCCGGCGCGCCCTCGGGATCGTCGGGATCCCCTGCCTCTTCCTGGAATATCTTCCGGGTCTTGCCATACTCATCCTTTATGGAGATTCGGGGACGCATGTCGGGCAGCTTCGACTCGATGATGGTGCGGCTCGACTTGCCGGTGACCGGGTCCACCTTCTCTTGGAGGGTCTTGTCCGGGGTGATGTCGTCGAACTTGACGATGCCCTCGACCTCGGAGATGATCGGCGTGGTGAAGGGGTCCCACTTGGCGAGAAGGTCCCCGGCCCTCACCGGCTGGCCATTGGCCACGAGAAGGTGGGCCCCATAGATCACAGGGCACCGGTCGAGTTC
Source organism: Desulfobacterales bacterium (assembly GCA_029940115.1). Taxonomy (GTDB): domain Bacteria; phylum Desulfobacterota; class Desulfobacteria; order Desulfobacterales; family 4be13; genus JAOZRQ01. The sequence continues at coordinate 12,496 of JAOZRQ010000117.1, read as the reverse complement.
CCGGCCGGTCTCGCCCACGATGGTGAGTTCCCCGCCACGGCGGTTCATCACGATGATCTCCCCCTCCTGGCTGGGCTCGGAGACCTGAGTTACCCGCAGGTCGGCAAACTGCACAGTGCCCTCGACACGGGCCCGGATGTCGGCCTGCTCCACCCGACGGTTCGCGGTGCCGCCGATGTGGAAGGTCCGCATGGTGAGCTGGGTGCCTGGCTCGCCGATGGACTGGGCCGCGAGGATGCCGACTGCTTGGCCGATCTCCACCCGGGCGCCATGGGCCAAGTCCCTGCCGTAACAAGCCGCGCAAACGCCGACGCGGGTCTTGCATGTCAGAACCGAGCGGATGATGACCGAGGAGATGCCCGCGTCCTCAATGAGCCGCACTCGGCTCTCATCGATCTCCTCACCAGACTGGACTAGGATGTCGTCGGTGAAGGGGTCGAGGATGTCCTCCACCGCGACGCGGCCCAGAATGCGCTCCCCAAGCCGCTGGATCACCTCGCCCCCCTCGGTGAGGGAGGTGACTTCCACGCCCCTGATGGTCCGGCAGTTCGGCTCGGTGATGGTGCAGTCTTGGGCCACGTCCGCGAGGCGGCGGGTCAGGTAACCCGAGTTGGCGGTCTTGAGCGCGGTGTCGGCCAGGCCCTTGCGGGCCCCATGGGTGGAGATGAAGTACTGGAGCACCGAGAGCCCCTCCCTGAAGTTGGCGGTGATGGGGGTCTCGATGATCTCTCCGGAAGGCTTGGCCATGAGTCCGCGCATGCCGGCGAGCTGGCGCATCTGGTCCTTGGACCCCCTGGCGCCGGAGTCGGCCATCATATATATGGGGTTCAGGGATCGCCGGCCGATGAGGGGGCGGAGTCGCTTGTCCGCGGTCCGCCGGATCGGCTCGTGTGCGGGGGGGGTGCCGGGCACCTCCTTCATGGCCTGCATCATCTCGTTGGCCACGTCGTCGGTGGCCTTGGACCAGATGTCGACGATCTTGTTGTACTTCTCCCCTTGGGTGATCAGGCCCTCGGCATACTGCCTGCCGATCTCCTCCACTTGGGACTCGGCGCGGCGGAGCAGGTCGGGCTTGCCCGGAGGGACGATCATGGCGTCTATGGAGATGGAGAGCCCGCCCCGGGTGGCATACGCGTACCCCGTGTCCTTGAGGCGGTCCGAGAGGATCACCGTCGCCTTGGGGCCGAGGTTCCTGAACACATGGTCCACCATGTCGCGCAGGCTCTTCTTGTCCATGACGCGGTTCACCACGTCGAAGGGGATCTCAGGTCGCTTGTCCCGCATCCGGAACAGGGCGAATCCGGGGACTTGGCCAGCCAAGGGGATCATGTCGCTGATCTCCCCGGTTTCGAGCGCGTGGATTCGTCCGACAGTCTCCTCGGTCAGGCCGAACATGCGGCGGAACTCGTCTGCACGGTAGGTCTTGGGAAGGCCCATGGCCATCTCCTGAATGGTCGGGTCGGCCCTGTGAATCCGCTCGATCTCGGCCCTGTCTTGGCTCTGGAAGTGGGAGAGGGTCATGATGGGGTCCTTGGGGATGATCTCCCAAAGGAGGATCCGGCCCACAGTGGTGCGGACCCGCTCTCCGGCCAAGCGCACGATGATGTCGTCGTGGAGGTCGGCGCTGCCGGCGTCGTATGCGCATCTCACCTCCCCGGGCCCCGAGAAGACCCGCCCGCCCCCCTGCCCCTCCTGCCCGGTTTCGGGCATGGGCACGGGTGCGGCCGGCATGTCCCGGGTCATGTAGTAGATGCCGAGGACGATGTCCTGGCTCGGCACGATGATGGGCGCACCGTTCGCGGGGGAGAGGATGTTGTTGGAGGAGAGCATCAGTATCCGGGCCTCGGTCTGGGACTCGACCGAGAGGGGGATGTGGACGGCCATCTGGTCCCCGTCGAAATCGGCGTTGAACGCGGTGCAGACGAGGGGGTGGAGCTGGATGGCCTTCCCCTCGATGAGAGTCGGCTCGAAAGACTGGAACCCGAGGCGGTGGAGGGTGGGGGCGCGGTTGAGGAGGATCGGGTATTCCCGGACGACCTCGTCGAGGGTGTCCCAGACCTCGGGGGTCTCCTTCTCCACGAGCTTCCTGGCACTCTTGACGGTGGAGACGAGGCCCTTGTGCTCAAGGCGGTAATAGACGAAGGGCTTGAAGAGCTCAAGGGCCATCTTCTTGGGCAACCCGCACTGGTGGAGCCGCAGGGTGGGGCCGGTGGTGATGACGGTGCGGCCGGAGTAGTCCACCCGCTTGCCGAGGAGGTTCTGGCGGAACCGTCCCTGCTTTCCCTTGAGGGTGTCGCTGAGGGATTTGAGGGGGCGCTTGTTTGTGCCGGTGATGACGCGGCCGTGGCGGCCGTTGTCGAAGAGGACGTCGACCGACTCTTGGAGCATCCGCTTCTCGTTTCGGACGATGATGTCGGGCGCATGGAGCTCCATGAGCCGCTTGAGGCGGTTGTTCCGGTTGATGACGCGGCGGTAGAGGTCGTTCAGGTCCGAGGTGGCGAACCGGCCGCCCTCGAGGGGGACCAAGGGGCGGAGGTCCGGAGGGAGCACGGGGATGACATCGAGGATCATGCATGCGGGGGATATTTCGGACCGATAGAACGCGTCGGTGATTCTGAGGCGCTTGGCGAGCTTCTGCCGCTTGGCCGAGGAGTTGGTGGCCCGGATGCTCTCCCGGAGGGTCTGGCGCAGGGTGGCCAGGTCGGCCCTCTCAAGGAGGATGCGGACCGCGTCCGCGCCGATGGTCGCCTCGAACGCGTTGCCATGGAGGGTCCGGGCTTCGCGGCATTTTTCGTCCGAGAGGAGCTGATTGGGGGGGAGGCCAGTCTCCCCGGGATCGGTCACGATGTGGCTCTCAAAGTAGAGTACCCGCTCAAGGGACTTGAGGGTCATGTCAAGGAGGTTGCCGATCTTGCTCGGAAGGCTTTTGAGGTACCATATGTGTGCGACGTTGGCCGCAAGATCCAAGTGGGCCATACGCTCCCGTCGCACCCGGGACTGGATGACCTCGACGCCGCACTTCTCGCATATGACACCGCGGTGCTTCATGCGCTTGTACTTGCCGCAGTTGCACTCGTAGTCCTTGGTGGGTCCGAATATCTTGGCGCAGAAGAGCCCGTCCCGCTCCGGCTTGAAGGTGCGATAGTTGATGGTCTCGGGCTTCTTGATCTCTCCGTGGGACCACTCCCGGATCAGGTCGGACGACGCGAGCGCAATCCGGACCGCGGTGTAGTTCCGGGGATCCTTGGGTCTGGCAAAGAAGTCGTACAATGATTCCATGTTGATCCTTGATGCGTGACACGTGATGCGTGACACGTGACTCGTGATGCGTGACTCGTGATGCGTGACACGTGGTGCGTGACTCGTGATCTGCTTCTTTCACGTTTCACGTTTCACTTTTCATCTTTTTCGATCAGGCTGATTTCGAGGCCGAGGCTCTGGAGCTCCTTGGTGAGCACGTTGAAGGACTCGGGGAGTCCGGGTTCGAGCACGTTCTGTCCCTTGACGATCTTTTCATACATGCGGGTGCGGCCGGCCATGTCGTCACTTTTGACGGTGAGGAACTCTTGGAGCGAGTGTGCCGCCCCGTATGCCTCCATGGCCCAGACCTCCATCTCGCCGAGGCGCTGGCCGCCGAACTGGGCCTTTCCGCCGAGGGGTTGCTGGGTGACGAGGGAGTAGGGGCCGATGGATCGGGCGTGGATCTTGTCGTCCACCAAATGATGGAGCTTGAGCATATACATGACGCCGACGGTGACGGGCTCCATGAAGGGCTCGCCGGTGCGGCCGTCATAGAGCATGGTCTGGGCGGTGGGGGAGAGGCCGGCCTGGATGAGAAGGGCCTTGATCTCCTCCTCCTTGGCACCGTCGAAGACGGGGGTGGCCATGCGCACGCCGTCGGAGTAGAGGGTGGCGAAGTCCGCGAGAGGGCCGGGGCCGAGGTTTTCGATCTGCTCCCGGTCCTCGGGGGCGAAGATCTGGCAGAGGCACTCCCGGAGCACCTGACGGGGCGCGTCCCGATCCTCGGCGTGGTCTGGGAAGCGGGCCTCGGCGTAGGGCATGGCCACGTCCGGTTCGACGTCAGGTTCGGAGATGGCCTGCTCCCGGTTTCTCCTGAAGGCCCCGACCATGGCGGCAAGCGTCTTTCCAAGCCCCCTCGCGGCCAGACCGAGATGGACCTCGAGGATTTGCCCCACGTTCATGCGGGAGGGGACGCCGAGCGGGTTGAGTACCATGTCCACAGGAGTGCCGTCCTCGAACCAGGGCATGTCCTCCCGGGGGAGGATTCGGGAGACGACCCCCTTGTTGCCGTGGCGGCCGGCCATCTTGTCGCCCACCGAGAGCTTGCGCTTCATGGCGACATAGACCTTGACGAGCTTGTTGACGCCAGGGGGGAGGTCGTCCCCCTTTTCGTAGCGCTCGGCCCGGCGCGAGAAGTTCTCCCGGCAGAGTCTGACCTGTTTTTTGAAGAGGGAGATCAGGGCCCGGGTGTCAGTGTTGTGCCCAGGGGCAACAAAGCCGACCCGTTCCAGCTGGGTGGCCGGGATGAGGTCGAATATCCCGGGGTCCCGGATGGCGTGCCCCTTTTCGAGGGTGGTCTTCCTGTTAGTCATCAGGGAGGTGAAGCTGAGGGACTTTCTGAGCCGGGGGGGGTCGGGGGTCTGCTGGGCGATCTGTCTGAGACCCGCCCTGAGGATATCCTCGAGGACCTTGATCTCGTCGTCGCGGTCCTTTTCGAGCGCGGCGATCTCTTGGTCCTCAATGGTGCGGGCCCGCTCGTCCTTTTCGATGCCTCTTCTCGAAAAGACCTTGGCATCTATGACAATCCCCTCGACGCCGGGGGGGATTCGCAGGGAGGAGTCCTTGACGTCGCCGGCCTTCTCGCCAAAGATGGCGCGGAGGAGCTTCTCCTCGGGGGAGAGCTGGGTCTCGCCCTTGGGGGTGACCTTTCCCACGAGCACGGAACCGGCGCCGACCTCGGCACCAAGGCGGATGATGCCGCTCTCGTCGAGGTCCCTGAGGGCCTCCTCGCCGACGTTGGGGATGTCCCGGGTGATATCCTCCTTGCCGAGCTTGGTGTCCCGGGCCACGACCTCGAACTCCTCAATGTGCATTGAGGTGTAGACGCCGTCCCTGACGAGGTTCTCGCTGATGAGGATGGAGTCCTCGAAGTTGTATCCGCCCCAAGGCATGAACGCGACGGTGATGTTCCTGCCGAGCGCGAGTTCCCCCTGCTCGGTCGCGGGGCCGTCCGCGATGACCTGGCCGGTCCGGATCCTTTGGCCCTTCTGAACAAGGGGACGCTGGTTGATGCAGGTGTTCTGGTTGGACCGGATGAACTTGGAGAGGCTGATGACGCTCACGAGCCGGTCGTGGTCGGGAGAGAGGAGGAGTGAGGAGCCTTCATGGGCGATGGGCGATGCGCGACCCTTGTCCTTGCCTCTCGCCCCTCGCCCCTTGCCCGCGTCCGGCCGGATGACGATGCGCGAGGCCTCGACTTCGACGATCTGGCCGTCGCAGGGGGCGGAGATGGCGGCACCGGAGTCCTTGGCGACGACCTCCTCGACTCCGGTTCCGACGAGGGGGGCGTCGCTTCGTATGAGGGGGACGGCCTGGCGTTGCATGTTGGAACCCATGAGAGCCCGGTTGGCGTCGTCGTTTTCGAGAAAGGGGATGAGGGACGCGGAGACGCTGACGAGCTGGTTGGGGGAGATGTCCATGTATTCGATCTCCTCCTGCCGGCACATCATGAGCTCGCCGAGCACCCGGGAGGTGACGAGGGGGTTTTGGAAGCAGAGCGGGGAGGGAGCGGGGAGCGGGGAGCGGCTATCGGTGCCCGCCGCTCGCCCCTCGCCCACCGGGACGAGTGGGGCGTTGGCTTGGGCGATGGGGTGTTCCTTTTCCTCAAACGCGCTGAGGAAGACCACCTTGTCGGTCACGATGTTGCATTCATGAGGCGTGTCGCCCTCCTGACTTCCGCTACTCGTCTCTGGCCCCTTGCCAGTCGAGAGCAACTGTCTCTCCACGACGCGATAGGGGGTCTCGATGAATCCGTAGCGGTTCACCCGGGCGTAGGTGGAGAGGGAGACGATGAGGCCGATGTTGGGGCCTTCGGGGGTTTCGATGGGGCAGATCCGTCCGTAGTGGGAGGGATGCACGTCCCTGACCTCGAAGCCGGCCCGTTCCCGGGTGAGACCGCCGGGTCCGAGCGCGGAGAGCCGGCGCTTGTGGGTGGTCTCGGATAGGGGGTTGGTCTGGTCCATGAACTGGGAGAGCTGGCTGGTGCCGAAGAACTCCTTGAGTATGGCGGTGACCGGCTTGGGGTTGATCAGGTCGTTGGGCATGAGGGCCTCGACCTCTTGGAGGCTCATGCGCTCCCGGATGGCCCGCTCCATGCGGACGAGTCCGATGCGGTACTGGTTTTCGAGGAGCTCGCCCACGGCCCGGACGCGGCGGTTGCCGAGGTGGTCAATGTCGTCCACGACGCCCTGGGTGTCCCGGAGGGTGACGAGGGTCTTGGCGGTGAGGAGGATATCCTCCCGTCGCAACGTCCGGAGGGTGAGGGGGGCGGTGGTCCCGAGCCGGAGGTTGAGCTTCATGCGTCCGACCGGGGAGAGGTCGTAATAGATGGATCGGAAGAAGGTCTGGTCGATGAAGTCCTGGGCCACCTCGGAGGTGGCGGGGTTGCCGGGCCTCATGCGGCGGTAGATGTCGAGGAGGGCGTCTTCCTTGGACCCGGCCTTGTCCATGATGAGGGTCTTGTGGATGGCGCCGCTCTCTCCGGGGGCGATGTGGGTGAGCTCCAGACGGGTGACGCGGCCTTGGATGAAGGTGTCGAGGATATCCTCGTCCACGACATCGTTGGCCCGGGCTAGGATGCGTCCGGTTTGGGGATCGACGACGTCGGCCATGAGCACCCCGCCCCGGATGTCGGCGGCACCCGCGAGGACGGTCCGGAGTCCGGCGGCCCGGATCTGCCGTATGGCCCTGTGGGTGAACTTTCGGCCCTGGCTGACGATGATCTCGCCGGTGGCGGGGTTGGTCACGTCTCCGGCGGCCCGACGGTTTTTGAAGAAGGCTTCGTGGAAGTCCTCGGAGTAGGTCACCTGCCCCTGTCCGTTCCCGGTTTCGGGCACGGGCTGGGGGTGGATGTGCAGGACGCGGCGTTTGTGGAAGAAGGCAAGGATGTCGGAGACGGTGTATCCACAGGCCTTGAAGAGGAGGGTGACGGGGAACTTGCGCCGCTTGTCTATCTTGATGTGGATGATGTCCTTGGGGTCGGCCTCCATGTCGATCCATGACCCGCGCACGGGGATGATTCGGGCGGAGTAGATGACCTTGCCGCTGGTGTGGTTCTTCCCCTTGTCGTGGTTGAAGAAGACACCTGAGGACCGGTGCAACTGGCTGACGATGACCCGCTCGGTGCCGTTGATGATGAAGGTGCCCCGCTCAGTCATGAGGGGGATGGCCCCGAAGTAGATCTCCTGCTCCTTGATGTCCCGGATGTTGGACGCACCGGTGGCCTTGTCGGTGTCGTAAACCACCAGCCGCACGGTGATCTTGACAGGGAGCTCGTAGGTCATGCCCCGGTGGATGCACTCCTCGGTGCCGTGCTTGGCCTTCTCAAACCGGTAGGAGACATACTCGAGGGATGCGCTCCCGGTGAAGTCCCTTATGGGAAAGACGGACCGGAACACGCCTTGCAGTCCCTCGCTCTCACGGGACTCCGGGGAGACGTCCGCCTGGAGAAACCGGCGATACGACTCCCGCTGCATGCCGATCAGGTCGGGGATGCCGATGATTTTGGGGATATTGCCGAAATTTTTCCGTATGCGCTTCATCATTATGGATGTTGAACCGTGGACCGTGGATTTTTCAATATTGAAGTTTGCAGTTCTGCCTTTAAGCTGTGTCGCACCGCCTGAAGGCGGAACTACAAACTGAAAAGTGCAAACCTGTAGATGTTTTTTTCTGATTATAACGGATTTAGGGGAGGCCTTGAACGTGAACTTGAACTTATACTTGAACTTGAACTCGAACTTGCCCACAAATGAACATTCAAGTTCACGGGCACGTTCACGGGCACGCTCACGTTCACGGGCAGGCGGCCTCCCCGAAAAGCGTTATAATCAGGTTTTTTTAAGGATGCCGAATGTTCAATCTATTTCAGTTCGACTTGTGCGCCGGCGGCCTCGAGCTGCTCCTTGATCTTTTCGGCATCGTCTTTGGCGATGCCTTCCTTGACGGGGGCCGGCAGGTTGTCCACCAAGGATTTGGCATCTTTGAGTCCCAAGTTGGTGATGGTTCGGACCTCCTTGATGACTTGTATCTTTTTGTCGCCGGATGTGAGAAGGACCACGTCAAACTCGGTCTTCTCCGGCTCGGGCTCGGCTACGTCGCCCGGGCCGGGAATGCCTGTGGCAACGGCCATGGGCGTGGCTGCGGAAACGCCGAATTTCTCTTCCATCTCCTTGATGAATTCAGACAGTTCAAGCACAGTCATGTTGGCTATGAAGTCCATGACGTCGGCTTTGGTGATCTCCGCCATTTTGGTTTTTCCTCCATCATGTGAAGCGTGATGCGTGATCTGCTTCCTTCACGTTTCACGTCTCACGTTTCCTTTTGTTCCCTGACCGCATTCAGCACGTTCAGAAATCTTCTGGGGATGTCGCTCAGGGCCCGGACCAGTGCGGTTGGCACGGCGTTCATCACGAAGAGGGCCTGGGCCAGGAGCCTGTCACGCGGGGGAAGGTTTGACAATGCCTTGATTGCGTCCGGGTCGAGCACTCTGTCGCCCAGCAGGCCGACTTTGATCCCGAGCTTGTCATTCTGCTTTGCGAATCCGATCAGGACTCTTGCGGGCGCGACGGGATCCTGGTAGCTGATGGCCACCGCGCAGGGACCCTTGAACTTGACGATGATCCGCTCCGCCGGGGTTCCCCGGGAGGCTCTGGCCAGCAGGGTGTTCTTGACCACCCGGTATTCCACGGCCTCCGCCCTGAGCTTGGTGCGCAGGTCGTTCATGGTCACGACGTCAAGGCCCTTGTAGTCCGTGAGTATGAGGATCTCACATTTCAAGAACTTCTCATGGAGATCGTCTGCGATTCTCTTCTTTTGGCTCAGTTTCATTTTTTGGCTGTTGTTCGTCCTCCTTTCTCGGCAGGCCGGAAATTTCGACCGGAAATTTCAATAAGGATGAGGCATGAGAGACGATCCTTCCTCTCATCCTCAAGTTTCCGTCTTCCCGATTAAACGCCTGAGTGTGCCTGCGGTCTTTGAAAGTGAAAATTGACGGTTCAAATTTTGTGGTCCAAAACCATTTGTCGGGGCTTGCCCTCGTCATCTTTCTGTCGGGGGCTGAAACCGGGTTTCCGGTTTCCTCGCCATCAAACTTCCCAATCCCCCAATCCACCGAAGTTCAATTGAAGTTCAATGCTATTTGAGCAGTTCCCTGACAGCGGAGATGTCGGCCCGGACGCCGGGTCCCATGGTGGTGGAGACGACGACACTTCTGAGATAGCTCCCCTTGCTCGCGGCCGGCTTGAGCCTCATGATGGTCTCCAGAAAGGCGAATGCGTTTTCGAGTATCTTGTCGGGTCCAAAGGAGACCTTGCCGAGGGGGACGTGGACGATTCCGGCCTTTTCGACTCTGAAGTCGATCTTCCCAGCCTTGAGCTCGGTCACGGCCTTGGCCACGTCGAAAGTCACGGTGCCGGTCTTGGCGTTGGGCATGAGTCCCCGGGGGCCGAGGATTCTTCCGATCTTTCCCACGGATCCCATCATGTCAGGGGTGGCGACCGCCTTGTCAAAGTCGGTCCATCCACCCTTTATCTTTTCGATGAGCTCGTCGCTTCCCACGATGTCGGCACCTGCGTCAAGGGCCTCCTTCTCCTTCTCCCCCTTGGCAAACACGAGCACCTTCACCGTCTTTCCGATGCCGTTGGGCAGTACCACTGTTCCCCGGACCATCTGATCCGCATGCCTGGGATCAACGCCGAGGCGGACAGCGACGTCAACGGTCTCGTCAAACTTGGCATTTGATGCGTCCATGGCGGTTCTGACGGCCCCGGGAAAGTCATACGGTTTTTCCGGATGGATCTTTTTTTTGGATTCCCTGTATTTTTTTCCCCGTTTGGGCATCCCTTCCCTCCTCTTTGCAAATGGAAAACATTGGGCATTGCAGATTGAATGTGGGGCATTGAACATTCTCACGGTTCAATTCCCACGGCTCAATTCTCTATGCTCTCTGTTCGATTCTCACTGTTCAACTGTATCAATGTCGATTCCCATGCTTCGGGCCGTGCCTTCTATGATTTTGCAGGCGGCAGGGAGGTCGTCGGTGTTCAGATCGGTCATCTTCTGGTTGGCGATCTCCTCGACCTGCCTGCGGGTCACTCTGCCGACATTGGCACGCTTGGGATCCCCGGAACCCTTGGCGATCTTTGCCGCCTTTTTCAGAAGCACGGAAGCGGGCGGTGTCTTGGTGACAAATGTGAAGGTCTTATCCTTGAAGACGGTGATCACCACCGGTGTGACCATCCCCTCCTCACTTCCGCCGGTCCGGGCGTTGAATGCCTTGCAAAAGTCCATGATGTTGACGCCGTGCTGGCCCAGTGCGGGACCGATGGGGGGGGAAGGGTTTGCCTTGCCCGCGGGCACCTGAAGCTTGATTTGGGCGATGATTTTCTTTGCCATTTTCACTCCGTAAAAAAAATGAAAACTGAGGATTGGAGGAAAGAAACCCGGCTTTTTCTGGCCGTTGGGGAGTCGGCCCGTTTGGGAAAAAGCTTGCCCCGACGTCCCCCGATCAAAGCTTGCCCCCGACATCTTTTATCGGGGGACGTCGGGGCAAGCTTTTGTCAGGGGCCGGGTTTCTCGCCCATTCCCGAATTTTTGTCCGGCACACAGGATTGGGCATTCAATTTTCAATTTGAAATCGGATCACAGCTTTGTCACTTGGACAAAGTCAAGTTCCACCGGTGTTGATCGTCCGAATATGCTCACGAGGACCCGGATCTTGCCTTTTTCGGGATGGACCTCCTCAACGGTGCCGTTGAAGTTTGTGAAGGGTCCGTCTGTCACCCGAATCTCATCTCCCGACTCAAAGAAGAATTTCGGTTTGGGCTTCTCCTCGCCAGCCTTCATGCGGCCCAGTATCGCCTCGGCCTCCTCGTCGGAGATGGGGGCGGGCCTCTCCCTTCCGCCGACAAATCCACTCACCTTGTCCGTGCTGTTGACGATGTGCCAAGTGTCCTCGTCAAGGGCCATCCGCATCAGAATGTATCCGGGGTAGAACTTGCGGGAGGATGTCTTTCGCCTTCCCTTCACGAGTTCCACGATCTGTTCGGTGGGGATGACGATCTCGCCAAACTTTTCCGGATGGGGCGAGGATCCGATCCGCTCTTCGAGGGCGGTCCTCACCTTGTGCTCGAATCCTGAGTAAACATGGACGACATACCATTTCTTGTTATCTGCCATCTTCCCCGCACTGTGAAAATTGGGGATTGAACATTGAACATTCAATGCGCAATCTTCAATTGTCAATCCTCAATGTTTTAAAGTATCATGCGAATCAGGCCCGACAGACAGAAGTCAACCATTCCGAGAAAAAGGGAGATGATCATGACGAGTATCAGCACCACGAGGGTGGATCCTGCGGTCTGCTTGCGCGAGGGCCATGTCACCTTTCTGAGTTCCGCCCGGACTTCCCTGAGAAATTGCAGGGCTTTGCCGATGTGTCCGCGGATGGGGCCGGCGGGCGGGCTTTTTTTCAGGGGGCCTGAGACTGTCCGGATCGAGGCACTTCTGCTCCTGCCCCTTTTCGGGTCATCGGCCTTGGATTCGATGGGCACCCCTTTCTTGTCCCCCCGGGATGCGGCACCGTTGTCCGAGGGCTTGCCTCTGTCCTGTGACTGGGTCTTCTTTTTTTTGACCGAAGGTTTTCTTTTCAGTAACCGTCCCATTACGTTCCTGCATCGGAATTGAGGATTGGGGATTGAACATGCCATCCTCCATCCTCAGTGGCAGGCCAGGAGGGATTCGAACCCCCAGCATCCGGATTTGGAGTCCGGCGCTCTACCATTGGAGCTACTGGCCTGTGACATGGATGGGAAGGATGAGGGAGTCGGACCCCCTTCTCCTTCCTCACAACGCTACTTTGTCTCCTTATGCGCGGTGTGCCTTCTGCAAAACCGGCAATACTTTTTGAATGCCAGCTTGTCAGGGGTGGTTCGCTTGTTCTTTGTCGTGGTGTAGTTCTTCTGTTTGCATTCGGTGCATGTAAGGGTGACAATTATTCTCATTTGTCCGCTGTCCGTTCTGGTTGTCGGCTACCCATTGGCTGCCTGTTGTGCTCGTTGTTGTCTCCGCCACCTGTTGCTTGGGGGCCGTTGCTCGTTGCCATCGGGCCGGTGTCAGCCGTGTCTGACACTTGGCAACTGGCCACTGACCACTGATTATTCGATGATATCGCTCACCACGCCGGCGCCCACGGTCC
>JAOZRQ010000588.1 GCA_029940115.1 Desulfobacterales bacterium | reverse complement strand
TCAATGATGATGATGCCGCCGATATCCCGGAGGCGTATCTGATAGGCAATCTCCTTGACCGCTTCCAAATTCGTCTTCAGGAGGGTCTCTTCAAGATTGTGCTTCCCCACATACCTGCCGGTGTTCACATCCACGGAGACCAATGCCTCTGTATGCTCAATCACGACATAGCCGCCAGATTTCAGCCATACCTTCCTTCTCAGGGCACGGGAGATATCCCCTTCCAGATTGTACGCGTCAAAGATCGGCTCGGATCCCTCATACAGCTCCACAGAGTCCTTGAGAACCGGCATGAACGTATCCAAAAAGGACAGGATGGATTCATAATCCGCGCGGGAATCAATGATCAGTTTTTCCGCTTCATGGAGCAGGATGTCCCGGACTGCCCGGAGCGTGAGCGTCAGCTCATGATGCAACAGTGAGGGGGCCGGTGAGTTCCTGAATTTTCTCCGGATGCTGACCCACAGATTTCTGAGAAAGGCCATTTCATGGGCAAGCTTCTCCTTCCCGATCCCTTCTGACGCGGTCCGCGCGATGTATCCCATATGATCTTTCCTGCAAGAGAGGATGACATCCTTTAAGCGATTTCGCTCGGTCTCATCCTCCAACCGTCTCGACACCCCCACATGATCGGAAGTCGGCATGAGCACAAGAAAACGGCCCGGAAGGGATATGCGGGAGGTGACACGGGCCCCCTTGGTTCCTATGGGAGACTTGGCCACCTGGACCATGATCTCTTGGCCTTCCTTGATCAGTTCCTCAATATGGACATCCTCTTTGTCAGGGTTTTCCCCGTCCCCATTGTCAGGTTTAGGCTCGCTCTCCTGAACAAATGCCTGTTCAAATTCCCCGTGATTGTCGCAAATCACGTCACCCGCGTAAATAAAGGCGGCTTGGCTCAATCCGATATCTGTGAAAGCCGCCTGCATGCCGGGCAGAACTCTTTGAACCCTGCCTTTGTAGATGTTTCCGACAATATCCGCGTCATCCCTTTTTCGTTCAATGAAAATTTCCACAATGGTTCCATCTTCAAGAACGGCCACCCGGGTTTCGTGTTCGGTAACATTTATGACAAATTGTCTGTTCATTGTTGTTTGTTGCCCGTTGTTTGTTGCCTGTTGTCGGTTGCCATTCGTCCCAAGTTTTGAAAACCTTGCAGGTCTTTTGGCAATCCAAACCAAGCGTGAATGGAATATAATAAATCGGATTCAATAAAGCAAGTCTTTAAGCCAGAACTTTTGGCATCCTTCATTCAGGGCTGGAGTCACATTCGGATCAAAGAGTCGCTCAATTTGGGTTTAACAAACGAAGGTGCCAATTTTTTGAGAATAAGCATTGCATTTCAAATCCTTTTCTTATAAACTCCATGATCAAGGGGCTGGTTTCTGGGCTCTGGCTCTGGCTCTGGGATTCCCGATTTGTCATCTCAAGGCCCCAGAACCCAGAACCAGAATCCAGACTGATCCAAAGGATATCATGATGCGATACGGCGCAATGAACTTTCCGGTGACACCGGTTGTGAATGAAATTGAGGCATTTGCTGAGATGGGCTTTGATTATCTGGAGCTGGCCATGGACCCGCCTCATGCCCATTACACGGTGATCCGGCAGCATGAAAAGGATATTCTGAATGCCTTGGATGCCCATTCCATGGGGCTTGTCTGTCATCTGCCGACGTTTGTCCATACCGCGGACCTGACCCCGGGCATCAGAGAGGCCTCTCTGTCTGAAATGCTGAACGCCATTGATGTGGTCGCGGAGATGGGGGTGTCAAAGGCGGTCTTGCATCCGAGCTATGTCGCTGGCATGGGGATGTTTGTAATGGACACCGTGAGGCGGCATGCCTTTGAAAGTCTTGAAGTGATCACAGCGAGAGCCGAACAGAGGGGGATCTTGCTCTGTCTGGAGAACATGCCCCCCGATTGCGGACTCCTTTTCGAGCCGGAAGAGTTTGTCGAAGTCTTTACGCGATTTTCAGGACTCAGACTGACGCTCGACATCGGCCATGCCCACATTGAGAGCAAACGCGGGAAACGGATCCTCGATTTTGTTGAACGCTTTGGCGACCGCCTCGGTCATGTTCACATCAGTGACAATTCAGGCAAGAGTGATGAGCATCTTCCCATGGGCAAGGGAAAGATCAATTTTTCAAAAGTCATCAGGTCCCTTAAACAAGCCGGATACGCGGATACAGTCACGCTGGAGATATTTTCGGAAGACAGACGTGAACTGGTGGCAAGCAGGAAACGGTTTGAGAAGATAGTTGCAAGCTGTAAGCTGTAAAGCTCAAAGCTGTAAGCTCAAAGCTGCAAGCTCAAGGCTGCAAGCTCAAGGCTGCAAGCTCAAGGCTGCAAGCTCAAAGCTCAAAGGGTAATTCTGAGACTGGAGATTTCCTTACAGCTTACAGCTTACAGCTCACAGCTCACAGCTCACAGCTCACAACTTACAGCTTACGCCATGGCACCCACTCCCGCGGGAATATATGTTCATGTCCCTTTTTGCATCCGGAAATGTCCCTACTGTGATTTTTACTCGACAACGGACTTGTCTCTCACCCACGCGTTTGTCACTGCCCTGACTCAGGAGATGCAGATGAGGAGCGAAACCCGGTTTCGCTGCCAAGAGATGCAGTCCGCCGGTGAGGTTGTGCAGAGCAAGGGAGAGAGCAAGAAACCGGGTTTCCTCCTTCATCCTTCATCCTTCCTCCTTCCTCCTTCCTCCTTCATCCTTCATCCTTCATTTGACACCCTGTACATTGGCGGCGGCACCCCTTCTGTTCTGACTCCGGGAGATATTGGCCGGATAATGGAGGCCGCCGGCCGATCATTTGAAATCCTTCCTGATGCCGAAATGACGATTGAGGCCAATCCCGGCACCCTCTCTCTTGAAAAGCTGAGGGAGTATCGCCGCGCGGGTGTCAATCGCATCAATATCGGGGTTCAGTCTTTTCAGGACGCGGCCCTCAGATTCCTCGGGCGGATTCATTCGGGCCGGGACGCGAAGCTCGCGATTCAATGGGCAAGGCAGGCCGGTTTTGAGAATATCGGGATTGATCTGATCTATGGCATCCCAGGTCAACAGGAAGCATCTTGGGTTCTCGATTTGAAACGCGCGGTTGAATTTGAGCCGGCGCATCTCTCCTGTTACATGCTCACCTACGAATCGGATACGCGGATGGAGAGGGACCGGCAGAGCGGCCGATTCGATCCGCTGTCTGAGGAACTCGGTGCCATGCTGTTTGAGCGCACCATGACATTTTCAGAGGCTCACGGATACATCCAGTATGAGATATCAAACTTTGCACGGTCCACCCGGGAAAAGTCGAGACATAATCAGAAATACTGGTCCGATGTGCCGTATCTGGGCTTGGGACCGTCTGCCCATTCCTTTTCAGAACCGATGCGTTGCTGGAATCATCGCTCCCTGAAAAAATATATGGCAGACATCCGTGACGGCAGACTTCCCACAGCGGATGCGGAGCGGCTCACCCGAGAGGAACGCATGACAGAGATGATCTATGCCGGCCTGAGACAGTCAGAGGGAATAGCGATGGACCGGTTTGAACAAAAGTTTGGGATCAACTTTGCTGACCACTTTCGCCAAGCCATGCAACATCTCGAAGAGGAGGGGCTGGTAAGGAGGGCGCGGAATCGTTGCATGCTCTCCCGCAAGGGGAAACTGTTTCTTGACAGCATTGCCTTGTTGCTTGTATAACGATTTTCTGTGGACAAAAATTCGGGAATGGGCGAGAAACCCGGCTTTTTCCCAAGCAAGCCGACTCCCCAACTGCAAGAAAAAGCCGGGTTTCCTTCCTCAAATCTTTTTTTTGTCCTGTACACAGAACGATTTTGCAAATCGTTCCAGATGACCTTTCGACACCCACCAAACCTCGTGTATCATGCATCACGCCCCACATTTCAACTGTCTCATCATTTCCGGCACCACTTCGCGAAGGTCCCCCACAATCCCCCAGTCCGCAATTTGGAAGATGGGGGCCCTCGGGTCGGTGTTGATGGCGATGATGTATCTCGAATTCATCATGCCGGCCCTGTGCTGGATGGCACCGGAGATGCCGCACGCGATATAGACTTCCGGGC
>JAOZRQ010000587.1 GCA_029940115.1 Desulfobacterales bacterium | reverse complement strand
ACTGAAAGTCATGAACCCCACCGAGTTTGTGATTTATTTGTCTGAATATATATATGAAATGGAACAGGGAGGATAAAATGGGACACATACAAGTGAATTTGCCGGAAACACTGCATCGTCAGATAGAGAACATTGCACAAAAGGAAAGCGTCTCCCTGAGTCAGTATGTGATTTATGCCCTCACACGCCAGATAACGATGGGATACACCGTGCAGCCCGTGTTTGAAAAAGAACTCAGGGAGCAAAAGGCGGATTTTGAAAAAACGGTCGAAAGCTTGGGCCCTCCGGCCTCTTCGGAGAAAATGAGACAATTCATGGCTGTCCGGGAAATCGGTGAGCCGGAGAGGGAACTGCCCCCCGAGGTCGTCAGGCGTTTACAAAAGAAAATTTCCGATCAGGCTCAGTTTGGCGAAAAAAGCTGATTCCAAATGGCTCATCCTGGCAATCCCTGAATCCTGAAAATCCCGGTTCAGACAGGCATCCATCTACACGGCTACACGGATCCCTTCTTACACACAATCCGTGTGGATGATGGGCAGGATTCAACGAAAAGGAACACAGATGAAAATATATACCGCAATCATTGAGAAATGCCCTGACACCGGCCTGTATGTCGGATACATCCCCGGGTTTCCCGGAGCGCATTCCCAGGAATCCACCCGAGAGGAACTGATGAAAAGCCTCAAAGTCACATTAAAAGAGGCTTTGGAATTCAACAGACAGGCAATCGCCGCGGCAGGCAGAGAATTTGGTATGGTTAGATAAAAAAAGGAGTAACTTATATGGAAATGATGGCAGAACTTTTACCGAATCTTCGAGTTTTATCTCGGACAGACAAATTGCGTGTTGTCCAATATCTGATCTCCGAACTGGTCAGGGATGAGGAGGCTGAACGGCTGAAACCCGGCATGACTTATCCGGTCTGGTCGCCTTACGAGTCTTATGAGGCTGCGGATACGCTGCTGAAGGCTTTGGAGGCGGACAAAAATGACTGAAATGATACGATTCCCGTTTTTCGCAACAGAAAGATCGGCGGGCATCAGCTTTCCGTATCTTCCTCTGATTCTGACTCATCAGGGGAATTCCATCTCCGTTTCAGGACTTCTGGACACGGGAGCCACAGTGAATGTTTTGCCCCACAGTATGGGAAAAAGACTCGGGGCAGTATGGGATGAGCAGACAGCACCGCTTCAACTGGCAGGCAACTTGGCAAACTCGGAAGCCCGTTCGCTGGTTGTATCCGCCACTGTTGCCGAATTTGAGCCGGTTCGGATGGCTTTTGCATGGACACAGGCGGACAACATCCCTCTGATTCTGGGGCAGGTGAACTTTTTGGTTCGACTCCCTTCGCTCCCGCCATTTTGGATGCTACCATCTCCCTCCCAGCCGCCGTTTCAGCTTGGCCAGACCAATCAACCCGCACCCCAAGGCCAGCATCTTTGCAGAGTCAGAATCACCTGTGCCGCGTTCATTGCCAGTTCCCATGCTCACAGAGAGGGCGTTTCCCGATTCCTCACCAAAGGCGACATTCAGAAATGACCCTTCCCTTTTCTCCATGTTGCTTCCAATAAAGGAGACGGTGGCCAAGGTGCGGGTGACAGATGAGATGTCACTGAAATCGCACAAGTATGAGGTTTCTGAAAGATCGGGCATCTGTCGCCGCCTGATCTCATCCAGACGCCATTCATCTGTGCCGGCATGTTCTGAAACGCTCTCCGACAGAGACTCGTCCGCATCCGTGCCATAGCGGATATAAAACCTGAATTCAGCCAGATTCCGGAAAAAATGCTTCTGAACCTCACCTTCCGCACCTGACAGAACCACCTCCAGATCAACCGCATCTTGCGCACGCGTTGACGAGGCGGATGGGCTGAAGCTCAATCCGATCTGCCACTCATGATCCCTTACGGATGCGGCTTCGGGATTGATACATATGACAAGTTTTTTTCTGAGTTCTTTCATCTTCATCCTTGGTGAAATCTGGCCAAACATTCTGTTGGGAGAAGAAACCCGGTTTTAGTATGTTGAGGGCAAAACTGGGTTTCTTTTTTTTTCTTGATCCTGCCCGTGTCCATTTGATTAAGAGCAAGAGTTTGGTTCTTTTGGGTAGAACCTAGTACACCACTTTTTAAGTTCGTACCCCCCCTTGATCGGCTCGGATTGCCGCCGGATTTGGCAATCGTTCGACTGAGCTCACGCCGAAGTCCGGCGGGAGCAGAGGGTGACGAATTTACGAAGTGCTGTACTAGGGTGATGAAAATGTCACAGACAAAGTTGCCGATTCTGATCCCGTTTTTGTTCCCCCCATTTTTTGGCTTGAAAATCAGCCAGCTGCAAAATGCGGGGGAACAAGACGGGGATCAATTTTTCAGAACATTGGCAACATTTTCATCAGCCAAGGTAGAATCCCTGACTTTCGGTTCGACATTTGAGACGGACTTTGACACAAAAAAGTTACAGATAGGTTACAGATTCAAAAAAAATCTGAAAAAAATTCTGAAAAAAATGAGCATCCTTCATTTATCAAGTCTGATCGCTTTTATCAAAGCGTCAACTGCCAAATCCGTCGCATGGATAATCTCCTTACGATTCTTGGCCTTCTTCCGGCTTTCAGCTTCAGAGCGGAGCATCGTCGATTCCTTATCCACCGAAAGGGAGTAATGCTCCCTGAAATTGGCAAACCCGGCGGATTTGCCAATCCAAGTCTGAGGGACTATTTCCTGCGGAACTTCTTCCTGAAACCTGCGAGCCCGATCAGCCCGAAACCGAGAAGAAGCATGGTTGCCGGCTCAGGCGCCTCATTGAAGCCGGCCACAGAGTACTCGTTGTTCATATACTCGCCGCGTGTCATGAAGACCGCCTTTTCAACCATGAACCCCGCCGGCACGTCAAAAGCGACATAGATTTCGCCGTTGGCTTGGTCGGACTCGTTGCCGTCAAAGTTGTACTGATACGTCTCGCCGGTCGCGCCTTGGATCATGACCGTCCCCTTCTCTCCCACCACACCATCCGGTGAGTCAAAAAGATCGGTGATCCACACGCCGCCAAGTTCCCTCGCACTGTCGAATTCAACGATGAGACGCTCCCACTCCTCGATCTCGTCCGCCTCGTTGTAGCCGCTTTCAATTGCGTTCAGGATGCCCATGCCGTCTTGGTTGTCTTGGTACAGGGTGCCAAGGCTCTGGTATTCGTCATCCATCACATCGGCCCGCACCGTGATGTCCCCAAGCCTGTCCGTCGCAGTAAAGGACTCTTGGCCATATGCGTCCGCCCATACCCCATAATCACGGAAGTCAATGTCAAGATGTCCGGGGATGATGGTCATCCCATTGTTGTTGTCCCTGTCGAGGGGGGTGCCGAAGTCATATCCCCACGCGACGCCGCCGATCAGAATACCTGCCGTTAATACGGCCATGGCCAATACCGAAATCTTTCTCATTTTTCTCACCTTTCATAAAAAATAAAAAAATTAAAAGTACAATCCTTTTGTAGAAAACCAACTCTTCTTACTGACGATCAGATCTTTTTCTCATCACCTCCTTCCAAGATTCGCATCTGACTTTCGGTCCGACATTTGGGACGGACTTTGACACGAAAAAGTTACAGATAGGTTACAGATTCAAAAAAAAATTGGGGAAATGAAAATTTCCATCCCAAGCTGAAGAAAGAAACCCGGCTTTTTCTAATGGTTTGGGAATCTGCCCGTTCGGGAAAAAAGCCGGGTTTCTTGCCACCACAATTTTTTGTCCTGTACTCAGGTATGGAAAGAAACCCGGCTTTTTCTAATGGTTTGGGAATCTGCCCGTTCGGGAAAAAACCCGGGTTTCTTGCCACCACAATTTTTTGTCCTGTACTCAGGTATGTCTTATATGCAAAGTTCACCTGATTTTTTATATGGCTTTTCAAGTTTTTTTTCAGGCTTCTTAAAGGGCCTGATGGGCCCATCCTCAATCCTTATTATATATAATGGGGAAATCCAGATTTTCGGGACAAAAAAAGTGAATGAGCCTTTCGTTTTTCCCTTTTCTGTATTCCTTATATGCAGGGGCATCCAATTTTGGCTCTCTGGTAATCCGTGTTGAAGCTCTTTCCCTTACAAAACAGTCTCTC
>JAOZRQ010000935.1 GCA_029940115.1 Desulfobacterales bacterium | reverse complement strand
GAACTGCAAACTCCTCAATTCACCCGAAAGTGCAAACTACTTTTCAGGCAAAATGTAAGGATGCCAAATTTAGCATGACAAAACTGATATTCCTTTTTTCCACGTTGACAACGAATTTGAAACTCAATCTGTTTTCCTGACAACTTTCACCAAGCAAAAGGACACATACCATTTTTTCACCAACCTTTCAACAGTTTTTTGAAGTCTTACAGATTGAATCAAAAAAATGTTTGTCCGCCCTCATGCAGGCTCTTCCCAAGGTGTCAATGCCTCCCTGAACCAGTTCATTCGGCAAGGACATTGCCGTGTTCGGCGGGATTTGGACTGAGATCACCCATCCACTGACATTCATCAGAGACTGCTGGAGGATGAACACGCTTGACTGCGAGAATGGTAGCGGCGTGGACTCCTTCATACGGGCCTTCTGAAATGGCCGACCGTGGCGGACAACGATCTGAATGCCACGTCGGATGGGAGTTCAGGAATCAGGGGCCTCCTTAACTTGATGCCTATGGGGTGGAACTTCGCTCTGAAGGAACAGGGAATCCCGATTTGTGAAGCGGCACATCGTGATGGAGACCGTCCAATGTCCCGACGGCTGAAATGAGGGAAATCCGGTTTCTGAGACGGCACAGCGTGATGGATCGCCCAATGCTCCTGATTCTAACGGATTTTGTGGTTGCATAAGATTTCAGACAGCTGTGATCCTTGCAAACCGCTGATGCTCCCGCACTCTGACCGGCTACACAGGCCGTGGGTGTCTGTCTGCGTTCATCTGCGGATCATATCGGAAACCACAAAAACCGTTAGAACCAGAATGCTCTGAGGGCTGAAACCGGTTTCCCCCATCACAAAAAAATGGAATCCCCCAACTGTGTACGGGACAAAAAGTCGGGAACGGGCGAGAAACCCGACTTTTTTCCAAACGGGCCGACCTCCCGACCGCAAAAAAAAGCCGGGTTTCTTTCCTCGGTCACTTTTTTGTCCTGTACTCAGATCCCCCAATTTTCAAGTTTTTAAAATCCGGCCTTGATATTTGGCACAAGACCGTAGGGACAACTGAAAATAGCCCGGCAATTCATTGCCGGGGACAAATGCCACCCAATTTTTTTGTCCCGTAGGGACTTTTGAAAATAGCCCGGCAATTCATTGCCGGGGACCCAATT
>JAOZRQ010000116.1:3654-15223 GCA_029940115.1 Desulfobacterales bacterium | reverse complement strand
CTGAATATTCCTGATTTAATCTTTCCACCTACATTAAAACAGTAATCACATCTTGCAGATGGAGGAACATTTAAATCGCAAGAAAGACTGATGCCTCCTGATGCATCTCCACTCAAAAATCGCCCCGTCTTTAGTTCACCTCCGACTGTTCCCTCCAAAGTCAACTTCAACTGCCCTTTGCTTGGCCAATCCGGAAAATTGGATTTCCATTGCAGAGAACCCGTTAAATCAACTTTGACCGTTGCACCCAACTTTGCTTTCCCAAAGGGTTGGGGAGGAGAAATAGGCCGTCCGTCAGGATCAAAATGCCAAGAGACTTCAAAGGGCGGAACAAACGGGAACTCACGCTCACCGCTAATTCCCAATATAAGATTTGCCTCATCAAAAGCATAGGTGCATGGTATTTTTTCCGTATTCCAAGATGAATTCAGCTCACCATGCCCAGATATCTTAATCACTCCTACTTCTATTTTCGCATTCAGACCACCTGACAATTTTCTTTGACAGCCTAATGCACCACATATTTTCCCTTCCACAGAAACCTCATGCTTCCCTCCGATAATGGGGACACTCTTGGGGATCGATATCGTTTTTCCAAAAATGGGAGGCAGGGAAAATTCCATGCATGTATCAGAGCGTTGAGAGCGAGGAGTGACAGATAACAGTTCTTCGTGAATCAAATTTTCATGAGTGATCCAGTTGAGGACGGTAGCAGTTAAAGAAAGTATCTGATAATATAAATCACTATCATCTTCCACAGATGTGTCTTTCTGAAGCCACAGCACCAGCGGCTGATGATTGGCGTCGGTTATCAGGACAATTCCGAAATCAGCATAACTGTCACTTGTAAACGATTGTGTCTCGCTCCAGATGACGCCTTCTTCGGAGACTTTTCCAGCAGACCACAAAATGGCTCTCGGTGAAATGCCGGATTCCCACGCACAGAAAAATCCCGGGGTTCCACCTTGCAAAAGTTGCTCGTCGTACACCAGCGCGGGATTGCTTCCGACGGCATCAGGAATCTTTCCGTAGTCATTCCACCCTTCGCCATTGTTTACGGCCCACCATATTTCGGTTTCATGCTCCCAGACCATATAAAGATTGCCCGCCTCATCGCTGACCACGGCAGGATTGCGATCAGGAACTTCAGGTACTTCCGTTTCACCTTCGCCAGTAGGCACTTTATTGGCGTAGAATACCAGATCGCTGATGCTTTTTCCCTCGGAAATTGTGACAGTCACAGGCGATTCAAAATAATATCCCTCCGGAAGAATTTCATAAGTCCCGTCAGGCACATCTCCGATGATGAAATGCCCCTCTTTCGGGGAATATTCGGTAGCCGTCTGTTTCAGAAATGTTCCGTCCTCATTTCTCAATTTGAGAGAGACACCCCCGAGAAGTTCCTTGCTCTCCCCGTCCCTCAGAACCCCACTGACGGAGGCGGTCGGTTTTCTCTCAACCTGCAGAATTTCGAGACGGATCAGCTCATGCACATTGAACGCCTCTTCCGAACCCCGCCTTTTCAACTGCACCGCGTCATTTCTGAGGATATTCAGATAGTCCGACCAGTTGTTCCCAAGATTTTGGGTCAGATCGGGCCAGACAGCGTTCCATTCCTCATCACTCATGTCAGATGGCTTCACACCGTTCTTCTGCTCATCCCAGTTTATGCTTTCGGAACCCTCCTTGGCAATTAGGAGGTTGAAGCGAATTTTACCATCCTCCGTATTGCCAGGAACAAAATAAAAAGGAATGCGTCCTGACTCTCCGACACCGAGAATATCCGGCATTCCCGAAGTCCCAAGCCCCAGCATCTGAACCTGCTCACCTTTGATGTTCTCCGGATTCATGGAGACCGGACTGTTTGATTTCACAATGAAAAGGGGAGCAGAAAGATCAGCATCGCCGGCATTGGTGTACTCCAGCCAAACCGTGTATTTTCGACCGGGACGCACAGCCCCAGGCGGTTCCAGATGGGCTTCGAGTTTGGGACCGAGTCCTTGGGTAATCTCAAAAGGAAGACGATGAGATTCGCCGTCCGGCCATGAGATGTTGATCTCATAACTGCCGACAGATGCGCCGGCAAGATCAAAGGTTGCTGTAAATTCAGTTGGAGACGTGACAACTTGGGCTTCCGGAGTAATCGGAACATCGCCTTCTTTGAGCATCTGAACCTGCATTCCCTCGGAGAATCCCAAACCTTTGAAAAAGAGCGTGGCTTTTCCCGCGTTTCCTGCTGATTTCGGGGAGACATCGCTGAGATAATGATTCACCACATGGGCTGTGATGGCGTACTGCCCTCCCGAACGCTCCACATCCAGACCATAGAGGGAAAAGTAATAGACAGCGGATTCCGCAGGCGAAATCAGGAGCTGATAGCGTTCCAAGCCTGTCTTTTCACGGGTTGAATATTCTCCCTCCATTGCAGATGGCAACGTCCCGATTTTCCCGTCAAGACTGACGGAATCGATTCCCTGTTTGGGTTCCAGGTCGATCACCACAGATTTTCCTGATTCACCCTGGAGCGAATAGTTTGTGGCATATTGCCAAGGAAACAGAGAACTCTCATAAGTCTCACCCGGAGTCATGGGAATAATCGTTTGGGTGACATTGCCCATCAACTGAAACATACAGTCATCATAATCACCGGGTTGGTCTCTGTCCTCAAAACCGAATTCCCATGTGCTTCTGTCAATACGAATGATCTGGGCATAGGGATTTCCGTCAGGATTACGTTCTCCCGGTCCGCTGTAAAAACTTTTGATTGTATTATTATTCATCACGTCCAGTCTGAAGATGATCTCTGTTCCCACAGAGAATTTCCCCAAATTGACTTCCGTGCCTTTTTCGGTTTCCGAAGTGTTGAACAGGAAGATATCCTCATCATCTGCCTTCATATTCAGATCCAGATAAAGCCGATGCGTGAAACTGGCATACTTTGCCAGATAGGTTACGATGATATCGCTATCATCATCCGTGACAAAAAAAGAGCCACCGATGACCGGCTCTCCCCAGCCCGGTGTCTCTGCAAAGGACAAGGTGCTTTCCGCTATCATGAGCAGAGCGACAGCAAGCAGAGCATATCTCAGTTTTCTCATAACAATTTACTCCTTTTTCCTTTTGGTTTTGGTTTGTTGAACTATGATTGGCAAATCCGATTCGAGTCAGAACTGAATTCACCAATCCTCATATCCTTAATATATGGGCATTTACCACCTCCTTTCTTTCAATACCTGAACCAAAGATTGCTCCGGATTGCAGAAATCACGCTGATTGAAGACCAGAGTCATTTTTTATCTGCGCTGCACTTCCTTATTTGCCTAAAAAAGTTTCCGGATCAACTTGGAAAGAAATTTCCGGATTTTCAATAGGACACAGCCTTGCATCTTCAAAGCCATAATATGTCACCTCTCCGTTGCTTTCCGTCTGAGTCAAAATTAGCGTTCCGTTGTCACTCGGCGCGCAATAAGTTCCCTGTGAAGTTGTCCAAGTAAATCCGTCAAAAATATTAACGGCTTCCATGTCCGGTTGATCAAATCCGAAAGACCATGTATAATTGGTGACTATTTCTACATCATAATCAAAATAGTCATAAGATTCAATTTTACCGGTGGCAGAATTATAACAGGCTTCGCTTCTTGCATTTTTCTGAGGCAGGAAGTCGCAAACCTCTCTCAATCCCGCATAACATTCGGTGTCCCGTTCACAATTCCCTTCGCCTGTATTCCCGTCATCTGAATCCGTTATGAACCTTCGGCCAATTTCTCCCAATATGCCATGTCCGGAAAAGAAAAACATGCAATCTGCCACTTCGGTCGGGTAAAAGCTGGCAGTTCTGCCGTTATCAACCAATCTTCCCTTGTTTTCAGGATAAACGATCCATTTGGCGGAACTGTCATCAAACGGATTGTTTGCGCCGTCCTCCACATCTGCGATCAGGTCAATCGATCCTTTGGGACCGTCCTTGATATCCACGTCGATATGTGGCAGGCTGAACAATTGCCATGTCGGAGACTTCCATATTTCCGTTTTTTCCAAAATGGGAATCTTTTTGCTGAACATGCCGAATGAAACCCCGATAAAGGATTCCGCGGCCAAGCTGAAATCACATTGAGTCAACTGACTATGCAAGTATCCAAAATCGGAGAAGATATCTGCCTCAGCAAGCATTTCTGCCTGAATTTCCCCGCTGAGAAACGGCTCTATCGTAAGGCTGGCTGCGATGACTCTGTAAAATTCCACTTTGATTTCAGGAATCAATCGCACTTCACCTTTTACGCCGCCCTGCACATTCATCTCCATCTTGATGGATTTGTCGAATTCAAGGGAGGGTGAGACAGGTCCCCATGCTTTCGTATCAGGATCATAACATGTTCCCAGTTCAAGTGTAGCTGAGGCGTTTGCATGGGCCTTGGCCTCTATCTTGGTGGATGCAGATGCACTGAGAACTGCTTTTAGCGTGAATGTGACGGTCTGGTAAACAGGAACCGTGCCAATTGAGTATAAAGTTCGGTAAGTTCTGGTGAGCAAAGGAAAAGGAATCTCTTTTTCCACGGAACCGGATGCGCTGAACTTATACAG
The DNA here is from genome assembly GCA_029940115.1 of Desulfobacterales bacterium. Taxonomy (GTDB): domain Bacteria; phylum Desulfobacterota; class Desulfobacteria; order Desulfobacterales; family 4be13; genus JAOZRQ01. The sequence continues at coordinate 10,642 of JAOZRQ010000116.1, read as the reverse complement.
CGTTTCAAGATCAATGCTGAGCTTGCCCGAAGCGATCACTTCTCCCCTTGTAATTCTCACACCTTCCGACAAACCGACTTTCCATTCCAGATCAGTCTCAAGTTTCGGGGTAAACGTAACGCCGGCAGAGACTTCCACACTCTCCTCAGTATCTCTGGCAATACGGATCACATGACGGCCGTTACGCAAATCCGGTGAAACCCTCACATTGTCAGCCTCACCCGCATGATCCACCTGTTCCGCAACCAGCAGGTCATTTTTCCAGCGCACCACACTGTGGCGGCTTCCGTCTGAACGCACTGAGCGTTTGGTGGCAATATCTGATCGCTGATTCGACCATTCCGCCGCCTCACTCACATCAAATAGTTTCAGTTCTGTGGAGACAGCCGCCTGTTCCAACACTTGGGTCAGTTCGGCATCACCGGTCTGGACAACAACATTCTCATCTGTCGTATTCAGCGAATCCACCTTACGCAGATAAACATCTTCTCCGACTTTGGTGAACAAAATGCTGCCAACTTCCGGCGGAGTTGTGTCTGCTGTGTTTGCATAGCTGTAATCCGTACCATCCTTTGTTGCTCCCACGAGACCCAGGTTCTCATCCACATCAAATGTCGTTGTGCTGCTTTCGATAATCGGCAATGTGAATGTGGTCACCGGATGATAATTCTGTTTTGCACTTCTGTTCCCGTCTCTGTCAACTGCGATCACCGAAGCATAATATGTGGTTCCGGTTTCAAGCCCTGTCAGATCTTTTTGGGTTTCACTTGTGACTGTGGCTTTAAGCGTGTCCGGGCTTGGCTGAAAATTCTCTTGCCGGGAGAGATGAACTTCATAGACCATCTCTTCTGAAGATGCGGCGTTGTCAGTCACGGGGAGCCATGCAAGGGTGAGTTTGTCCGTGTCTGTGGGGACAAGTAAGACAATTTCAGGATTACCCGGCCTCAGGCCTGCGGCGATCTGCATATCCAGGATGACATCTTCCATCCCTGTCTTTCCGTCTCCGTTGGCATCTGTATCAGATCCGGTAACATCTTTGCCAATATCTTCAAGCCTGATATGGCGTGACTTAACTCATCAGAATTACCATAAACCGTTGAAACCGTCAAAGCCAAGATGACTGAGATAATGAGTGTTTGTATTCTGAATCTTTTCAAAGAAACCTCCTTTCCTTTGCATTTTTATATTCATGTTTACTCAAAAGGGCATTCTCGTTCCGGTCTCGGCTGTTCAGGGATTGAATTTAGCAAGGATAAAAGCTCGCTCCATCCCTTGTTCAGCTACAGGGATTGAGTTTAGTAAGGATAAAAGCCCGCTCCATCCTTGCTAAACCCAATCCCTGTAGCTGAGGATAAAAGCTTGCTCCATCCTTGCTAAACCAAATCCCTGCAGTTAAGGGTAAAAGCTTGCTCCATCCTTACTAAACCAAATCCTTGTAGTTATCGCATCTGACACTGATGATATCATCCATCAAATCCAGACGCGGCACAAATCCCTCGTCTTTCAGATTTCAGAGTGTCGGTATTCTCGTTCCGATTTCCGGTGTTCAACTACAGGGATTGAATTTAATAATTGAAACTTCGGAACGAGAAAAACTCTGCTACTTCCACATCAGCACTTTGACATAACCATTTTTAACCCAAGTACTTAGGGCCCACTCCCTGCTCGCTTGAATTTCATAAGATGTGGGTGTAGTATTGTGAAGTAAACAGCCCACAGCGTTTCCTCCATCTGTTTCCTTCATGTCCTCTAAAACCATATTGCTTCCGTCTGGAGAAGCAGAACCCCATACAATCGAAAGTCTGGGTAGCACACCTAAATTATGGTTCATTGTGAAACTCGTGTTGTTCGATATGGGAAGCCACCCACTGTCATAATCCGCAGGAGGCAATCCGGAACCACTGTTGCCGCCGGATTTAAGCGCGGCCACCTCAGCAGAAAGCGCGTTGATTTTATCATACAGTATGTCAAAGTTGTCATTCACCTCCTCCGCTGAGGCAGGCATACCAGCAGAAAAGGTGTGTGGCTTTGTGACCGTATCCTCCGCCATTGCCAAGCTCGCCAAGAACAGCATGACGATCAGGGAAGAAAGAACCTTGAAACCGATTTGAAACTTCATTTTCACCTCCTTAAATTAAACTGTGTGCGGGACAAAAAATGATTGAGAGGAGAAAGAAACCCGGCTTTTTCTTTCGGTTGGGAGATCGGCCATTTTCAAAAAAGCCGGGTTTCTCGCCCGTTCCCGATTTTTTGTCCTGTACACAGCTCCTTAAATTAATTCCAGTTTTTCTCATTCCAATTCCCATAATTCCACATGAGTCCGTCGGATGGGGGAATTGTGCTTGTCGTACTTGTTGAAGGGACAGTCGTTGTGGTGCTTGTCGTCGTTGAACTGGTACTCGTCGTCGTGGTGGTTGTCGTTGTAGTCGTTGAAACAACTTCCGCAACACCCTCATACGGACGATAATTATGCCGAGTAACGGTGACATAAACGGCATCCCCCTGCTCCAAAGGCACAGACCAGGACAACGTGTTCATACCGGTAACGGAAAGTCGCCTTGAAAGTATCTCATCCCCCTTGGAGAGACATATCAGGGCATCCGCCTCATCAACCGTGACATCAATGGACACAGCGCCTTCCGAAATGGTGGAATCATGGGAGACATTCAGTGTTTTCGGAACATCCGTCCATATCTGCATGGTCGGATCACCGAACCAGTGGAACATCTCAAATTCCGTCTTCCTGTAATCGCTTCCCCCATAAGTCGTCGCATAATAGTATTTTCCATAGTTCAGCACGGCTCCCATTTCATATACAGGATCATCAAACGCCGTGCCGGAGGGACGGTAAGATATGAAATCCTGCCATAAGGCATCTGTCCAGCCCCATACCAGACGGTCATTATGCCCGCTGTAAGAGACACGGCTTGCCCCAATCATACCCACAGCACCGCCGTTCGGATTTCTCTCCCATGCCTCTGAAAAATGAACAGCGTCGGAAGAAGTTCCTGTTGAGTTTGAATCTGTCTCATTGTCAAACCACCCTGTCATACAGTTGATACTCCATACCACGGGAAGTTTGTTGCCGTTTGTCAATGCCTGCACATGGCCTGTTGTATAATGCGGATCTCCCCATTCCAATTTATCACCGTGGTCGCGATGCGTTACCAAAAAGCTTCCACTGTTTATGGCATTCTTAATGTCTGTGCTGTCTCCGTTCCATGCAAATCCGGGTTTTTTAAGATAAGCCGGTATCGGATTGCCAAGATTGCCTGCGGGACCGCCGCCAAAATATCCGGTTGTCCAAAATATAGGATTTGATTCCGTGTAATAAATACGATCAACTGTATATTCTCCCATATATCTCGAATCAGACAGAAAGATTGCCAAGTCTTCCGATGTCTGGGCAAATCTTCGGTCCGCATAACCATCTTTTGGCTCTTTGTCCTGAAAATAGGCACAAATCGTTGCGTTCTGGTAAAATGAACTGTCTGTGACCGGATTTCTCTCATAGCCGATGATGTCATTCACCCGTTTGTCTGCCTGGGCGGATGTGTCCACCGACAATCTTCCGATGCTGATGTCCGGGAGATAATCGGTTCCGTCAACCGTTGCATAGTAAAGGTCAGTTCCCACATATCCCTGACAGTTGTTGCACCTGACTTTCTCATTGTAAGGATGCCATGTTTCATAATGAGTCGGAACAAACTCCGCATCACCGATAAGAAGCAGATATGTCGGCGGCGGGTTCCATGTCTCATAAGCATTCTTGATGTACGCCTGAATTGCCGAGGCCGTGTTTCCGGTCTCATTTGTGGTTCTGACCTCTGTGTGAATTCCCTTTCTGATCTTCCAAGCTTTCAGGGTGTTGGCCGCATCCAGAAAATCCGGATGGGTGACAATCAGGAGGGAGTCGCCATCATCATGAGCCGCCCGTGCCTCTTTTCCTGAAAGCACGTTCTGGGGATTCAGCAACAGTCGGTTCAGGATGCGGTCATAAGAGGGGCTGCGAAGCCGTTTTCGGGCAAACGACCTTTTCCCGCCCTCAAAAGAGAGTCTCACCTTCATGTATGAATAGACCCGGGCCGTCTGGCTCATGGGATTGAACTGAACCGGACACGCTTCCAGAATGACCGTTGAGACGCCCCGTATCACAAAAGGACCTTCTGTGCTGACAATCTGGGACGGATAAAATGCGTCTGTCTGATAGAGATCCGTGTCGAGCTCAAAGGAGGGTTCCGGGGCATCCTCAATGTCGGGCATCGGTTCCTGCACCGGATACACCGAATAGCCCTCAAGGTCCCTGTAACCAGAATCAACAACCTCCGCGGTGACCACCGAGCCTTCGGGCACGGCAACATACCGCCGGACTGCCGGCAATTGGGGCTTTCCGATTTCAGAGGTGTGCCCGCAGTCGGATATGTTGATCACCTTATAGATAACGCCGTCTTCCGGCACCTCTGCGACATTCATACCCGGAACGCCGTATTCGACAACCACCTCCTCTGCTGTGTCAACCGGAACATCCACACTGACCGAATCGGCAGAGGCATCAGCGGGATTCCCCTCATCAAACGGAACCCACTTTCCCTCAGTATCGGGATGGATATCGGGATCATCGTCATCCATGTCACCGGATATGGCAATCAGTTCGGCCCTGTCATAATAAATCTCAGAGGGTCTCATAAATGAAACCCATGTTGTGCCGTCGGAGTAGCCGTCACCATCCGCATCCTTGTACCATGGGAAACTCGCGGCTGTTTGCAGGGATGTGATGGCCTCAGCCAAACCAATTTTGCCGTCACCATCCACATCATTAATATTGTGAACATCAGCAGGACTCATGCTCGCACAAACCTGAAGTGCCATGACAGCATCCCGCAAACCAATGCTTCCGGAATCATCCGTCTCATCCACATCCGCCCCAGAATGGCTGGCAGAAAACAGAATGAAGATCCCAAGCATCAGGATAAAAAAGCCGATCATCGAAGATTTTCGTTTTCTTTTCATATGCCACCTTATTTGAATCTGACAAAAAGAAATTAGAGCTTTCAACCTGTGTACAGGACAAAAATTCGGGAATGGGCGAGAAACCCGGCTTTTTTCCAAACGGGCCGATTCTCCAACTGCAAGAAGAAGCCGGGTTTCCTTTCTCAAATCATTTTTTTGTCCTGTACACAGGCTTTCAACATAATGTTTGTCAGTCCGGAGTTCAGAGTTCACTCTGTGAGTGTCTGGACTCGCACAGAGTAAACTCTGAACTCCGGACAATCTTTTTGTTGAACTCTATATGCCTCCAAGTTTTTTGATTTCCAAAACGTCCTTTTCTTTTACCTTATGCAGGAAAACTTTTTTTCTTATGCAATTCCAAAAAAAAATTCTCATCCTCGTTTCAGGGCAAATGCAATGCCTGTAATCCTTTCTTGCCCACAATCCGTGTGGATTCACTGTTTCAGATGCTCTTAACCCCGTATCTGATTTCCCCTCTGCTCATAATAATGATGGAGAAAAATGAGGTTTGGGGACATTTTTCTGAAAAAATTTTTCGACCTGTGCGGTTGGCAGCCTGCCGGCAGGCGGCCTGGGGGCAAGTGCTTATGGATTGTCGCTGACCGCTTGCCTGCACGGGAATGACAGGGAGATGTTCATGTTGACTCCCCCTCTGTTCACAATAAAGACGGCGAAAAGAAAATCTCAGGGACATTTTTCTCAAAAACCCTCAAAAAAATTTATTGATGCTCAGTCCGTTTCTGATTGATCTCTCCCTTTGTTTACAATATGATGGCGAAATTTGGGGTTCAGGGACATTTTTCTCAAAAAATTTGTTGATGTTCGCAACCTGTCACTGACTTTCCCTCTGTTCATAATAATGATGGCGAAAAACAAAGCTCAGGGACATTTTTCCCAGAAACCCTTATTGACGCCTTCAGTCTGTTTCTGACTGACTTCCTCTCTGTTCATGATAAGGACGGCGAAAAGAGGATTTCAGGGACATTTTTCTCAAAAAAAATCTGCTGACGCTCTCAGGCAGTCTCTGACTTTCCCTCTGTCCATAATAATGATGGCGAAAAACAAAGTTCAGGGACATTTTTTTTTAAAAAAAGTTTGCTGGCGTTCTTGATTGCTCCGATTTCACACCGGGCCGTTTGTTTTTGACAACCAAACTGAGGAGATCCCCATGAAACTGCGAAAAAGACCGCCCACCCACCCGGGAGGCATATTGAAAAGAAATTACATCGATCAGTCTGTTGTGACACTCAGCCAACTGGCCGACATCCTGGGCCTGTCAGAGGAAGCCGTGTCGGAGGTTGTGAACGAGCGTGCGCCTGTCACTGCGGACATGGCCTTGCGCGTCTCACGGGCATTCAACACCAGTCCCGATCTCTGGCTGAACATGCAGCAGTATTATGATCTGTGGCATGCGGCGAATGACTCGAAGGAGTGGGAAAAGGTTCGGCCGGTCGTGTTGTCGGAGTCGCCCATTGTTCAGATGTAATCCTTTTCCCTCCCCTAAATCCGTTATAATCAGCATTTTTCCAGCAAAAAAATTTTCCAAACCTCAAATTCCCAAGATGAAACCAATCAACGCCAATTTTTCCCAAGGCACTTCCTGCATGTGCAGATTTAAGAAAAAGATGATTTTTCAATCCAAGGGAGCGACAGGTCCTTGACTTTCTCGTTTCTGTAATGTAAAGAGTGAAAAAAGACAGATGGGACATTTTTTCAAAAACAGATAGCCTGAATCTGTGTACAGGACAAAAAGAATGATTGAGGAGAGAACCCGACTTTTTCTTACAGTTGGGAGGTTGCACCCGTTTGGGGAGAAGGCGGGTTTCCGGCCTATTCCCGCTTTTCGTCCTGTGCCTGTGTACAGAAAAAAATGAGAGCTTGCTCAGAATCGCCTCGTTCGCGGGTTCCAACCAAGATGCTTGGAGGCCTTTGGTGGCAGTGGATTCCGGGTCGGGGGTGAAAAAAGAGCCCTTTTTAA
>JAOZRQ010000116.1:0-3644 GCA_029940115.1 Desulfobacterales bacterium | reverse complement strand
TCTCGGCCACGTCGTCGGCCACCAGGGCCTTGACCGCGTGCCCGGGCGCCAACCAAGCTGCGTGGAGGCCAGAGGTGGCAGTGGATTCCGGGTCGTGGCTGAAAAAAGTCCCTTTTTTCAGCACCGCCCGGAATGACAGGCTGTGTTTCTTTTGTCCTTTACTCAGAGATCGGAGACAACCGATGTTGATAGACTTCACAGTCGAAAATTTCAGGTCAATCAAAAATGAACAGACATTGAGCATGCTCGCGACAAATCTGAGAAGGCATCCCGACAACCTGTTTCCCACGGAAAGGGAGCGGAACATCTCCCTGCTGAAAACGGCGGTTGTTTACGGTGCGAATGCCTCGGGGAAAAGCAACCTCATAAAGGCGACGAACGCGTTGAGGGAATTTGTTGTCAAATCAACGGACCTGAAACTGCATGAAAGCATCCCCTATTATGAGCCCCACAAACTGGACAGGCGGTTTGAAAACAGGCCCACAAGGTTTGAGATGGAATTTGTCGCCCAAGACAAGATACGCTACAAATATTCCGTTCTGTTCAACGAAAAAGAGATAGAGAGGGAGGAACTGGTCTTCCATCCCAAAGGACAGGAGGCCCGTCTGTTCCTGAGACAAAAAGGGGAGAAGATGAGGTTCGGCGATTACCTGAAAGGCAGAAAACAGAATGTTGCCCACGAGCTGCTTGCCAACAACCTGTTTCTGTCAAAGGCGGCAAACAGCAATAATGAGCAGATGAAAACGGTTTATCTGTACTTTCTTCACCATCTGCACATTCTCACAGACGACTTCCTCTCCTCCCATTCCACAACAGAACTGCTTTTGTCCGGGAAGAAAACGGATAAGCGTTTCAAGGAGAAGGTGGGAAAATTTCTTCTCGCCGCGGACACAGGGATATCGTCTGTTAAGTTGAAGAAAAGGACACCCGGGATGGAACGCCTGAAAGATGGAAACAGGGAAATGACACACAGACCGGTGTTTTTGCACACCTCATATGACGGCAAGGATGTCATGGGAACGGTCCGCTTCGAATTGGCCGACGAATCAGAGGGCACGAAGAAGATGTACGATCTGGCTGGCGGAATCATCCGTGTGCTTGAATCAGGCTCCGCCTGCATCATTGACGAGATTGACAACAGCCTGCACCCGCTCATATCGGCATTCATCATCCGCCTGTTCAACGATCCGGCCAAGAATCCCCGGAACGCCCAATTTGTGGCCGCGACCCATGACTCGACATTGCTGAATCCCGACCTCTTGCGAAGGGATCAGATATGGTTTGTGGAAAAGGACACCTACGGCGCGACAGAATTGTATTCCCTTGTCGAATTCGAGAGGAGGGAGGTGGGGGAGGACACCCTGTTTGACAATTGGTATCTTGCGGGAAGATTTGGCGCGCTTCCGGTTATCAACAGAAAAATCTTCAACTTGTTCGGGGAGGAAGATCAGGGACATGCCGAAAAAGAGAAGGGTGGACAAACGGAAGGTCCGCATCAGACTCCTGATCATATGCGAGGGTGAAAAGACCGAGCCCCATTATTTCAACGGATTCCTTGACGAGTATGACTTCCCGGGGAATCTGGCCGAGGTGAGGGTCGTGCATACGAGGAAGAACACGCTCAGGGAACTGGTGACCTGCGCAAAGCGTCTGAGGGAGTCGGAACGGGATCAGATGTGGGTCGTGGCTGACAGGGACGGATACACAAAACACGCCGAGGCCTTCAACAAGGCACGGGACAACAACATCAACATCGCCTTTTCCAGCATATCCTTCGAGTTCTGGATATTGTTGCATTATGAATACACGACCCGTCCCTTTGCAAAGGCTGATGACATCATATCGCATCTGAGAAGGAGGCATCTTGAATATGAGAAAAGGGACAGAAGGCTCTATTCCCGCATAAAGGACAAAACCGCCGATGCCATCAGACGCGCTGAAAGGGTTTTGACCCATGGACTGACCGATGGGCGATAGCTGTCGCATTGAAAGAGGAAGGGAGATGACCCGCTTCGCATATCCGAATGTGAGAGCCTCCCGGTTCGCAGGGTGCGGCAGATACGCCGTTTTTTTCGAGGCAACGCCGGAACCGGGCTATGAGGAGGCGATTCCGGAATCCTCGACCATCTCAGAGGTGATGGACGCCATCCTGATGCTGGCTCCTGAATCATCCGACGCAAAGCGTGTCGTATATGAGACGGCGGATGACCCCGATGAGACGTATCGCGGCGACTCGCTCGACTTGGCGTACCTGCTCGCTGCCATCCATTGTCACCGGCCGCTCCGTTCGGAGATTGCAGGTGACATCTGGTGTACAGGATCTCTTCATCTCGAAGGGGGATGTCCGATTTTGAAGCAGGTGATTCCACAGGGATTTGAGGTCAAGCTGAACGCGTTTCTGTCAGACGAGAACCCGGACCCCCTGTTTGTCATCCCCGAGACAAACCTGCGTCATCCGGGGATCAGCCAGATTCTTGACCGGAACGGGGATGTCAGGGTGTTCTCCCTGAAAGCGTTTCGATTTCCGGGTGATCCAAGGAAGAAGACGATTCTGAAGGTCCGCAGAAACGAATTGGACGTGCTGACCGACACCCTCTTCAAGACGCCTGCAAACTGGCGGAAACGGATCATCACGGCCATGGCCGTCATCTTCGTTTTGACGGCTCTGTTCTTAGGGGTGCCTCATGTGAAAGACGTGCCTCGGTTTTTCCAAAAGCCGGACAAGCCGTCGAGACCATCTGCAAATCTGCATGATTTTTCAGCCAAATCCGAGGCGGAACGGTTTTACCGGTTGGCCCGGGAGCATCTCAAAAACCAGGGAACGGGGACAACTTGTGATGAGACGCATCTCCCGCCGGGCTTCTCCAAAAGCCGTGACATCGCCTACCGCGGGAGTCTGCACACAGATGATGACGGCCATGTCGGCGGTGAGATGACATTTTCCCATTTAAAATCCGCGACGCTGTTCAGCCTGGATTCTGATGGGGCTGTCACCGCGTTGCAGGTGGCGGACTCGACTGATCTGCTGACCGGCATGACATTTGTCTGGATCCCCGGAGGATGCTATGACATGGGCTGTGACAGCGAGACAGACGGAAACTGCTCTCCTTGGGAGGGGCCTTTGCACACCGTGTGTGTGGACGGTTTCTGGATCGGAAAATATGAGGTGGCCACAAAGTATTCTCCCATCGCAGCTCTGGCCCGCAAATGCAGGCTCGGGCATGACTCGCATGTCAATGCCCCCCCGAAGGCGGACACTCCTGTTGCAGCTCGTGGCTGACTGAAAAAATGCCGCTCGACCTTGCCAACGAGGATGCCTGTACCATGGGGGATGACGGATGTCAACAACTTTCCGCGCCACAAACCCACAAAAACCCAAAAAAACGACGAATCCCACGCCAACAAAGAAGGACGGCAATCTGTGCAATCCGTGCAATCCGCATAATCCGCGGTTCAAACGCGAGGAAACAGCACTTTGCTTGACATTCCAAGTTTTTCTTGATAATGGGGGAAACGCGTTGAAACGCAAGAAAGGCTGCCCAGTCATCGAGGTTGAAAGGCAATGAGTCTCAAACTGTGGAGGTTGAAGGGCAATGAGACCGCCTTTCTTGCACTCCTTTGCTTGAGCTCTCTCACGCTTGAGC
>JAOZRQ010000586.1 GCA_029940115.1 Desulfobacterales bacterium | reverse complement strand
AAACTGATTTACAGGAGAAAACTTATGTCAAATATTGTCATTGTCGGCACCCAATGGGGAGATGAGGGCAAAGGCAAGATTGTGGATCTGCTGGCGGAATTTGCGGACATTGTGGTCCGATTCCAAGGGGGGAACAATGCCGGCCACACCATGGTGGTGAATGGCGAACAGATTATCAGTCACCTCATCCCTTCAGGGATTTTGCAAAAAAAGACCTGCCTCATCGGCAACGGGATGGTGGTGGACCCCGGTGTGCTGAAGGAGGAAGCCGATTATTTGATCAGCAAGGGCGTACCGGTGGGGCCCGACAATCTCAGAATCAGTGAGCGGACCCATCTGATCATGCCGTATCATAAGCAGATTGATCTTGCCCGGGAGAAGATGAAGGGCGACAAGAAGATCGGAACCACCGGCCGAGGCATCGGCCCCGCTTATGAGGACAAGGCCACTCGCAGGGGGGTGCGCTTCGTTGACCTGCTTGAGCCGAATACATTCAGCGAGAAGGTGCGGACCCTCTCAGATGAGAAGAATTTTTACCTCAGCCATTACCTCTCATCCGAAACCGTCGACGCGGATCAGATCATTGACGAATACGCCAAGTATGCGGAACGCTTCGCACCGCATGTGACCAATGTCTCGGTGGCGATTGCCCAAGCTATCAGAGATGGAAAGCAGGTCCTCTTTGAAGGGGCTCAGGGAACCCATCTGGATATCGACCACGGCACCTATCCTTTTGTCACCTCATCCAGCACGGTCGCAGGGAACGCCTGCTGTGGCGCGGGTGTGGGACCCAAGGATATCACAGGTGTCATCGGCATCGTAAAGGCTTACACCACCCGCGTCGGGGCCGGGCCATTCCCCGCGGAGCTGTTCGACCAGGTTGGTGACACGATTCAGAAAAAGGGCGCGGAGTTCGGCGCGACCACCGGAAGAAGGCGGCGGTGCGGATGGCTGGATACTGTGATGTTGCGGAACTCAGCCCGCCTGAACGGCATCACCGGGCTTGCCATCACCAAGCTGGACGTGCTGGGCGGCTTGGAATCGCTCAACATCTGCACCGCATATCAATATGAGGGGGAGACTCTGAACGACTTCCCGGCGAGCCTCAACGTCCTGAGCAGGTGTGAGCCTGTCTCGGAGACGCTCCCGGGATGGGCCGAAGATATCTCAGGCATGCGACGCACAGCGGACTTTCCTGAGAACACCAGGAATTATCTCCGGCGGATTGAGGAGCTTGTCGGCATCCCGATACAAATCGTGTCGGTGGGGCCAGCCCGGGAGGAGACCATTGTGTTGAACAATCCGTTTTCTTAAGCTAAAAAGCCGGGTTTCTTGGCCCGAAGAGAAACCCAAGAAACCCGGCTTTTTCCTTCAAGCCAAGAAACCCGGCTTTTTCCTTCAAGCCCGATTCCTTGATGGGTCAAAAAAGCCGGGTTTCTTGGGCACTGCCGGGGTTCTTGGTCCGAAGGGAACCACCTTCTGGTTTGATGTGAGACTGCCCACAGAGGAAGAACTGGAGAACATTGAGGGACTTGACATTGCATGCTTCATGGAACCTGCCGATGAGGTCGGCGGCGATTATTACGAATCATATTTTTTTGGTGCATCATTCTCGTGAGTCCATAAGTGTAAACTTAGGGACTCCTTGCCCGTGCCCTTGCCCGGCACGGGCAGAGGGGAACGACGGGCAAGGACACGGGGCAGGAGACAGGGGACGGGGACAAAAAAATATGAGCCATCTCAAAGATCAGGCCCGCCTTTGGAAGCCAGAGGCATTGGACGGACTTTATCTGTTCAAGGCCGAGTTTCACGACTTTGCCTACAGCAGACACACCCATGACGAGTTTGCCATCGGTGTCATCGAACATGGCATTCAGAAATTTTACCACAAAGGGCAGACATGCTTGGCCCCGGCCGGGTCCATTATCACGCTCAATCCAGATGAAGTGCATGACGGGAGAGCCGCGACCCATGCCGGGTACAGGTACAGGATGTCTTATATCCGTCCCGAAATGATCCAAGAGATGTTGACCGAATGGTACGGTTCAACATTTTCTGTAAGCCATTTCAACCATCCGATCACTTTCGATCCTCAGTTGTCCAAGCGATTGCGTGACTCTCTTCGGGCATTGGAGGCATCAGAGAGGGATCCGGGCAATCTGCTTGAATCCCAGACCTGTTTCATTCAGACGATTGCCGATCTGTTCACACACCATGGGGCACCCCCTCATATCCCCCGCCGGGTCCGGAAAAACAGGGATGCCATTTCCAAAGCCTGTGAGTATATCCATGCAATGGCCACTGAAGCCATCTCCTTGGAAAATATCGCCGGCGCGGTGGGCTTGTCGCGCTTTCATTTTCTGCGACTGTTCAAGGAGACCACCGGCCTTCCCCCTCATGCCTATCTCATTCAGCGGCGCGTTGAACTGGCCAGACAGTCCATTGAAAAGGGAAGTCCCCTTGCAGACGCGGCCATTGAGGCGGGCTTTGCAGATCAAAGTCATCTTACCCGGCGGTTCAAGGCAGTCTATGGTGTCACCCCTGGAGAGTACAGAAAAGCCGTTGCGTTTTAGGGTGCTGGGTGCTGGGTTTTTCATGTTCACGGGTAGCGTTTACGGGCACGTTCACGTTTACGGGCATGTTCACGTTCACGTTTACGGGCACGGGCATGTTCACGGACCGAACGTCCCCGAAAAGCGTTATAATCAGAAACTTTTTCCAGAGAAGGGTTGAAATCCATATGGGGTTATGGTATTCAATTGGAATTTGGTAGGGAAATCCGGCCAAAAAATGGCCTCAAAAATACATGAATCAACAAACAAAACTGATCACTGATTACATGGGGAGATATGATTTATGGAAAAAAAGTTTATTATGACCGCTTTCGGGAATGACCGACCTGGAATTGTCGCGGATGTCTCGCAAGTGATCTATGAAAACGGATGCAACCTTGAAGACTCCACAATGACCATCCTCTCGGATGAATTTGCCATCATCCTCTTATTTTCCGGACAGGGAGATGACCTCGAAGACCGGCTGAACAAAGAATGTCGGAGACTTGAAAGAGAGAAGGCCATATCCGCGTTTATCCGGCCGGTGGACACTGCGCGAGTGAGGGAGAAAAGAAGCTTCTCCGCAAACACCCTGCATGTGGAGGGTCTGGACCAGGCCGGGATTGTGTATAAGGTGAGCAGACACCTCGCGGAACATGGCGTGAATGTCGCAAGCCTGAAATCCGGAATCACTTATACCCCGGAGAGCGGCACCGCGATCTATGTGATGGAGATCCAGATACAGATCCCTGATGACACCTCTCTGGATGACTTTGACAAAGGGCTTGTCCAGATCGGAGATGAACTGAATGTGGATATCACCCGAAGCGGCAACTGAGGAACAACTTACCCATCTTTTCTGATTATAACGCTTTTCGGGGAGGCCGCTCTGCCCGTGAACTTGAACTTGAACGTGAACTTGAACATTCAGTTGCCACCCGACCTGCCGACGAGGATGCCTGCACGAGGGATGTCGGATGTCAACAACCTTCCTTCCAGAAAGCGACATTTTTTTTGACATCTCAAGTTTTCCTTGATACCAAAGGGAATGAGACGCAGGAAGGGCTGCTCAGTTCATTGAGGTTGAAAGGCATTGAGTCTCAAATTGCGAAGGTTGAAAGGCAATGGGACCGCCCTTCCTGCACTCCCTTTTGTTGAGCTCTCCCACGCTTGAGCCGGCACCCTGAAAGCTTGCGCTGAAGCTAGTACATCACTTTTTAAATTCGTACCCCCTTGATCGGCTCGGATTGCCGCCGGATTTGGCAATCCGGCGGGAGCGGAAGGGGTGACGAACTTACGAATTGGTGTACTAGGGATTAATTTTGAGACGACGGGATTTGAGGCCCCTTCTTGTAAACCATCCCTGCAGTTCCAAAGGATCAAGGAAATTGAGAGTGCAAGCGATGGAGGTGCCAAGATTGTGCTTTTGGGGGTGGCGAGTCTCAGCAGTTGGCCATCTTGCCACTCCCTTTGCTTGAACTCCTTCGATGCTTGAGCCCTGAAGGCTTGCGTTGGATTCGGAGCCGGGGATCGATTTTGGGACGACGGGATTTGAGGCCCCTTCTTATAAACCATCCCTGTAGTTCA
>JAOZRQ010000115.1 GCA_029940115.1 Desulfobacterales bacterium | reverse complement strand
CCCTGAGCTTAAGGGCCCTGAGCTTAAGGGCCCTGAGCTTAAGGGCCCTGAGCTTAAGGGCCCTGAGCTTGCCGAAGGGGCAAATTTTCAAAACTTGTTAAGGAGGTAATATTATAATGCATTGTTGGAAAAAAATGGTTCTCCTCTTTCTGATTGCCTGCGCCGCGGCGACTTATGGTTGTGGCCCATCCGAGGAGGAGCAGAAAGCAGATGCCAAGAAGAAAAAAACCGCTTATCTTGAAAAGGGTAAAGCCTATTTTGACAAAGGGGAATATCAGAACGCGGTGATCGAGCTCAAGAACTCGCTGAAGATTGATCCCAGATATGTCGAAGCCCGTCTCAAACTGGGAGAGACTTATCTGAAGCTCGCGAAGGCGGAAGAGACGTTTACCGAATATTCCATTGCCGAAAGGCTGGCTCCGGAGAATGCCGATGCCAAGCTGAAACTTGCCACCTTCTACTTTCTGGCCAGGGATTTTGACGAGGCTCGGAAAAGGGTGGATGAACTTCTGACAAAGGATCAGAATCATATCGACGCGCTGTTCCTGTCAGCAGGCATCATGGAGCAGGAAAAGAAATTTGCCGATGCCGAATCCGTGTTTGACAAGATCCTCTCCGCTGACATCAACCAGGCCCGCGCATATCCTGCCCTGGCCCGTGTCCTGGAACGTCAGCAGAAGTTCGAAAGGGCCGAGGTGACGCTGAAAAAGGCGATTGAGCTTGAGCCTGATGTGGTCAAACACCGCCTTGACCTTTTTGGCTTCTATGTCAGCAGGAAGAAGTTCGACCTCGCGGAAGCAACAATCAAGAAGGCCATTGAACGGCACCCCAAAGATGCGAGCCTGTATGTTGTGCTCGGCAATTTTCATCTGAGACAAAAGGTGAATGACAAGGCCGAGGCCGCCTATCTGAAGGCCATTGAGACTGATCCTGAAAATGTCAGGCTGCACATGATCGCAGGCCGATTTTACGATGTCACCGGGCATAGGGACAAGACCTTTTCCATGTATGAAAAGGCCCTTGATCTCCAGCCTGAAAACCTCGGCGTCATGCATGCCATTGCCAGGCTCCACTATAAGAACAGGGAGACGGATGAGGCAGAAAAGTATGTTTCGGAGATTCTGAAGAAAAATCCCAAATATCCCCCCACGGTTCTGCTGAAGGGGGAGTTGTTTGTCTTCAAACGACAGTTTGAAGAAGCCTTCACCTTGTTTGACCAGCTGGTCACAGACGATCCCCGGTCTCACCGAGCCCATTACTTCAGGGGGGTTGCGTGTTTTGGAAAAGGTGATCTGAGAGAGGCGAAGGTCTCTCTTCAAAAGTCTGTTGAGCTTCAACCAAGGTACATCAAGGCAAAACTCCTGCTGGCAGACATATGCCTTCGCGAACAGAACTTCGACACGGCCCGAAAGGAGAGCGAGGAGATTCTCTCCTTAAAACCTGATGATTATCAGGCCAAACTGATACTCGGCAACATCCACATGTATCAGGGGAAATTGCATAAAGCGCAGGGCATGTTTGAGTCATTGGTGAAAGCGCAACCGAAGAATCCCACTGGCCATTACCGGCTCGGGCTGTTGCATCGTGTGAAGAAGGATTACGGACTTGCCATGGCAAGTTTCGAAAAGGCGCTGGCCATCAATCCCAAGCTCATGGATGCCTTCAGCAACAAGATTGTCCTGCATGTCAGGGAAAAAAAGTTTGACACGGCCTTGAGACAATGTGACAAACAGATGGAAAATGTGAGAGAATCTGCTGGTTCGCTGGCGGTGATCCACAATCTGAAGGGCAGAATCCATCTTATGCAGGGGGCGACCGACAAGGCGGAAGACGCCTTCAACAAGGCCCTGGAAAAAAATCCGAACCTGATGGGAGCGTACTATGCGTTGGCCAACATCTATCTGAGGGGAAAAAAGGAGGACAAGGCGATTGAGCAGTATAATATTGTCCTCGAGAAAAACCCGATGCAGGTCGGCCCCCATATGTTGCTCGGCACCATCTATGACATGCAGAAGAAATCCGATCTTGCTGAAAAGCATTACCGAAAGGCGATTGAAATCAATCCCAAGTTTTCGCCCGCGGCAAACAACCTTGCCTACCTGCTTTCCGAAAAGGACGATCAGCTGACGGTGGCCCTCGGATATGCGCGACAGGCAAAGGAAGGGCTTCCCAATGATCCCGGGGTGATGGACACGCTCGGATGGATCTACTACAAAAAGGGATTGTATGACAGCGCGATCATAGAATTCACGGACAGCATCAAAAAGCTCCCTGAGAATGCGGTCGTGCATTATCACCTTGGCATGACCCACCATAAAAAAGGGAACAAGGCGCTGGCCAAAACCGAGCTTGAAAAAGCCCTTGAGCTGGACAAGAACTTTGAAGGCGCGGATGAGGCGAGACGGGTATTGTCCGAATTGTAGCTTCCATGGAAGGATGTAAGGATGAAGGATGAAGGATGAAGGATGAAATCCGGACACTTCATCCTTCGCTGGTCCTGTAGAGGCAGTGATGAATCCCGTTCGTCAGGACACTGAATCCCATCCATCACTACCATCCTTCATATTTCATCCTGATTATAACGCTTTTCGGGGAGACCGCCTGCCCGTGAACTTGAGCGTACCCGTGAACTTGAACGTGAACGTGAACTTGAACTTGAACTTGAACGTGCCCGTGAACTTGAACTTGAACTTGAACTTGAATGTTCATTTGTTCAAGTATAAGTTCACGTTCAAGTATAAGTTCAAGTATAAGTTCAAGTTCGAGTTCAATGCCTCCCCTAAATCCGTTATAATCAGATTTCATCCTTCACATTATAGAGAACCCAGGACCATGAAATTTTTGTCATTCAAAATATTTGTCTTATGCATCCTTCTTCCGCCAATTCTTTACATATGCTCCCTGAATTTTGCGGAAAGTCATTTGAAAAACCAGTACGCAGGCGAAATTGAGGATGTTTACATCGGCGATACCCGCCCTTTGCTGGATGGGAGTGTTCGGCTGAAAAATGCCATAAACCAAAATATTGACCGGCATCTTAGAAGCAAACAGCTGATCACTTATGGAGTAAAGACAGAGGTGACGGTTCTCACCAAACAGGGCACGATTTTATACCCGCCGATTTTCGAAGATGAAGCGGATCCCCTCCTGATGACCGATCCGATGGGGATTGCGGCGGAGAACTATCAGTTGATGAATGAAGGGTTGCTGGTGAATGTTGAAGTGAGCATCCCCCACAACACCCTGATTTCAATTCTGATGCTTGCGTCTTACATGTTGCTCTCCTTGTTGTTCCTTTACCTTCACTATGGGGCCGGCATCCGAAAGGAGAGACAGGCGGACAAGGAAAAGAGCAGGGAGATCAGTCGGCTTCAGGAACTGGAAAGGAACCGTGCGGACAGCCTGAAATCACTTGAAAAGGAACGAGAGAGGCTTGCAGCCGAATCTGGAAGAATAAAGATATCCATTGAAAATGAAAAAGCCAAGGCCAGCAAGAATGAAGAGGGGATGATTGAGGAGATTGTCACCCTTGAGGAGGAGATTGTCACCCTTGAGGAGGAGATCAAGGATCAGCAGGAGGAGATTGAGGCTTTGAAAGAGGGGATAAGGCGTCTTGAGAAAGGGGGGAGAGGCAAAAGGGCAACAAGGGGTGTCGAGGCGGCCGGAAAACGATTCAAGGCACTCTACAAGAACATCTCTGTCAGCGACAGGGCGGTGAGCGGGCTTCTTGATCTCTCAGATGAATTGAGGATAAAAGGGGAAGAGGTCATCCATCAGTTGAATGAAAACCCGGATCTGGTGACCATCAAACGAAAGGTGTTTGGAAAGAAAAGCAAGCATAACACCATTTTGGAGGTCATATTCGGATACAAGGGCCGTCTCTATTTCAACAAAGGGAAAGATGGCCGGATTGAGGTACTTGCCATCGGCACGAAGAACAGTCAGGTGAAGGATCTGGAATATTTGGACAATCTCACATTGAACTGATGATGTCCGTTTCAGGTTGGCGGGTGGCTTGTCGGTTGTGGGCTTTGTTGGCACGCAACTGGCAAGAAAGGATCCGAAATGTTGCCCAAGACATTGCCGCTGGAAAGTTGTGGGCTTTGTTGGCACGCAACTGGCAACATGCAACTGACAAGAAAGGGGGTAAATGATGTTCAAGTGCAAAAAGAGTTTTTCAAATTCCGTTTTTCCCGTGCTGATCATGGGAATGGGGCTCCTCTGGGCGGGTTCTGCGTTTGCCGAGGACATTCAGGTCGTCGTCAGAGTGAATGGAAGCGGAACTGTGGTGATGGGCCAAGAAACCTTGCCCTCACAATCAATGCACGATATTCCGGAGGGTACGGAAGTGACGTTGACCATGATTCCTGATGAAGGATACATGGTGGACCGAGTGTCGTCAGACACGGATTCAGTGGACGCGGTGACAACTTACATCTTCACAGCCGAACGGGGTCCCTATGGCCCGTCGATGAACTTATACATCTATTTCAAGGTGGCAGTGACCCAGCATACGATAACGGCATCCGCGGGGGCCAACGGAACGATGAGTCTCTTGGGTGACGTCTTGGTGGATGACGGCGGGTCCAAAAAGTTCACCATGATGCCTGATGACGGATATGTGGTGGATGATGTGAAGGTTGACAACGATTCCCAAGGAGCGAAGATTAGTTACACCTTCAGCAATGTCACAGCGAATCGCACCATCAGCGCGACGTTCAAACTGGCTCCGGTCGAACATACCATCACCGCGTCCGCAGGGACTGGCGGCAACATCAGCCCGTCCGGCCCTGCCTTGGTGGATGACGGCGATTCTCCGAAATTCACCATGACGCCTGATGACGGATATGTGGTCGCGGATGTGACGGTGGATGGGAGTTCAGTGGGCGCACAGACATCCTACACGTTTGCCAATGTGACCTCTGACCGCTCAATCGAGGTCACGTTTGAAGAGGGTTCGGTTCAGCATGCCATCACCGCGTCAGTGGAAGGGACAGGCGGCAGCATCAGCCCATCCGGCCCTGTCTTGGTGGATGACGGCGATGATTCTCCGAAATTCACCATGATACCGGATGACGGACATGTGGTGGATGATGTGACGGTGGATGGCAGCACTTCAGTAGGCGCACAGACATCCTACACCTTTTCCAATGTGACCTCTGACCGGGAGATTCAGGCCACCTTCAAACCTGCCACAGGAGCGAAGTACACGCTGGTGTTCTTGCCAGGGGCCAACGGGAGCATTGATCCTCCGGGCACGATCACGGTGACCGAGGGGGAGAGCCACACCTTCACCATGATCCCCGATTCGGGATATGTGGTGGAGGATGTCACCGTTGGCGGGACTTCTGTGGGCGCGCAGACTTCCCACACCATCTCCTCAGTCTCAAAAGACTACATTATCCGGGCCACCTTCAAAGAGGTCTCAGGGACTCAGTATTACCTCGTTGCCTCGGCAGAAGCGAATGGAAAGATCAGTCCCTCCGGGACGGTCACGGTGACAGAGGGGGCGTCCCAGACCTTCACGATGACTCCGAATGACGGGTATGTGGTCGCGGATGTCACGGTGAACAGCATCCCCATCGGCGCGCAGGAGGCCTACACCTTTTCATCGGTCTCTGACAACGCCATCATCCGCGTGACGTTCACACTCATCGGCGGGGCCACCCATACGATCACGGCCTCCGCGGGAGGCAACGGAAGCATCAGCCCCATAGGCCCGGTTTCGGTGAATGAGGGGGAGACAAAGACATTCACCATGACACCGGACACCGGATATGTGGTGGAGAATGTGGTGGTGGATGATGCGTCCGTGGGCGCGGTGACCACCCACGCGTTCCCCTCTGTCAGTTCAAACCACACGATCCATGTCACCTTCAAGGTGAGCACCGGCAAACAATACACGATCACCGCCTCATCAGGGAGCAACGGCATCATTCATCCATCAGGCGGTGTTGTGGTGGATGA
Source organism: Desulfobacterales bacterium (assembly GCA_029940115.1). GTDB lineage: Bacteria > Desulfobacterota > Desulfobacteria > Desulfobacterales > 4be13 > JAOZRQ01. The sequence goes on along the minus strand of JAOZRQ010000115.1, from coordinate 9,297 downwards.
GGGCACGTCAAAAACTTTCAACATGGTTCCTGACAGCGGGTATGTGGTGGCCGATGTCAAGGTGGATGGGACGTCGGTCGGTGCGGTGACGACTTACACCTTCCTCTCTGTCACCAAGGAGTATGCCATCCATGTGACGTTTGCGAGCGGCGGGATCACCCAGCATAAGATCACCGCCGCGGTGATCGGGAGCAACGGCGGCATCTCCCCCTCAGGGGATGTCATGGTGACCGCGGGTCAGGACAAGACCTTCACCATGCTGATGGCCACGGGATATGAGGTGGAGGATGTGATCGTGGATGGGAAGTCGATGGGCGCGGTCGCGACTTACACCTTCAGGAATGTCAGTGCCGCGCACATCATCTATGTGAGTTTCAAGAGCGTGGGGGCCCCCAGATATGTCATAACCGCCACCACAGAGGGGTTCGGCGGGAGTGTCAGCCCGCCTGGAGAGGTCACTGTGGCCGCCGGCGCGTCCAAGACATTCACCCTGTTTCTGGCTTCAGGCTATGAGGTGGAGGATGTGGTGGTGGACGATGTCTCAATGGGGCCGGTGGAGACCTACACCTTTGAGAACATAAACGCCAACCACGACATCCATGCGATCTTCGTCTCCCTCGGTTGCGTTCCCGGTGACGCTGACGGTGACAGAAGGGTGACATTGAAAGATGTGATTCTGAACCTTCAGACCCTGTCCGGAAAATAAACGCGATGTGCCACTTTTTCTGCGAAAGCGGGGATCCACTTTTCGTCAGTTGTGATGTGGATTCCTGCTTTCGCAGGAATGACAGCTGGCGTGATCTGCTCAGTATGGCCGGGTTCTTGAAAAAATGCTGATTATAACGCTTTCCGGGGAGGCCGCGTTCGGTCCGTGAATGCTCGTGAACGTAGCCCGTGAACATGCTCGTGCCCGTGAACATAGCTCGTGCCCGTGAACGTGAACATGCTCGTGCCCGTGAACGTGAACATGCTCGTGCCCGTTACTCATGAACATGAACGGGCACAGGCTTCCCCTAAATCCGTTATAATCAGAAAAATGGGAAGGCAGGGCCATTGGTTCTGCCTTATTTGTTTGAACGCCCAAAAAAATTGGCAGCGTCTCCGGTTTTCTCTGGATCGGGATGTGAAACGTCCCTGGTTCTAACGGTTTTTGTGGTCTCCGACACGGGCTGGGAATTGTGATCCGCAGATGAACGCGGATGAACGCGGATGGCCTGTGCCGGGGCTCATCCGCGTCCATCCGCGGCTTGTGGGGATGTCCCCAGGCTGGCATCCAAGATCGTGACTGTCTGAAATCACATGCAACCACAAAATCCGTTAGAAACGTCCCACCTCCGGAATCGGGTGCCGGGTCCTTCCCGGATGTCCACGCGGAACTGTCAGGGCGTCCCGCTCTTAATGGCAGTGACGCGAAGCGTGGGGACGAGATGAAACGCGAACTGCAAACTGGAGATACCATCGTGCGATTAAAGTCATTTGAGGTCCGCGGCTTCAAGAATCTGACCGAGAAAATCGTATTCGGCCCCTAGGCCGCATCAATGTGATTCACGGGCCAAACAATGTCGGCAAGTCGAATGTGTTGCAGGCAATGGATTTGTATTTTCGAGCCGAGGCGTTCCTTTCAGAAAACGCGCCTGCTGGCGAACATATTTTTTCAGCAGATGATTTTGCCGAAAAATGGGGATATTCTGTTGCTGAGATCTTTGATTTTCTCAATCCGATGCCGATAGACATCCGATGCATATGCAACAGCGCAGATCAATCCGATCCCCAAAGCAGACTTGCGATATCCGTCCGGCCAACGCGCGGCGGAGAGCAACAGATTGCGGTTGAAATGACTCACGATGGCAAGTTTTGTTTGGACAACCGATTTGCGCTCATTGGCACGAATCGCCGTCTGATGCTTGAAGACAGGACACCGCCGGGTCTGCATATCGTCCCCCAGCAATTGCGGGACGCGCTCTTTGATGCGAAAGAATCAAGGGATGCGAGAATGGTGCGCCGGTGGGAATTGTTTGTGGAAGCAATGAGACAGTTTGAGGACATTCTGGGCCAAGGGGTGTTTCATACCGCGTTTGATCGTCCGAACAACAAGGCTGATCTGGTTTTTGACAGGGGGAATGTGCGTGAGCCTCTTGATCTCCTGGGGTCAGGTGTGCAGCAGATTGTCGCCCTCCTGGGGCAATTGATTCTCTCCCCCACACGGTTTCATCGGTGAAAAATGATCGTTCAAAGCATCTTGGGACTGGCTGTCTTCTCATTTTTCGGATGGCTCATGGCACCGATGGTCTGGCTCATGGGAGTCCCTTGGGAGGATGCGCCGACAGCCGGCGCGCTCATGGGCACCAAGACCATCCTCAACGAATTCATCGCATACTTGGACATGGCCCATCTTCCCAAGGACGCGTTGGCCCCGAGAAGCCTGATGATCATGACCTATGCCCTGTGTGGATTCGCGAACCCGGGAAGTCTCGGCATCATGATCGGCGGCATGGGGAGCATGGCTCCGGAAAGGCAGGGTGAGATCGTGTCCCTCGGTTTCCGCGCCATCGTGGCCGGAACCCTTGCCACCAGCATGACCGGCGCGGTGGTCGGGATCATCAGTTAAGCTGTAAGCTGTAAACTGTAAGCCAGTCATAAGTATCTATCCAAAAGTTTTTCGGGATTTCCTGTCATGGCAACCCAATCTGTCATTCCGGGCAGGCTGAAAAAAGGGACTTTTTTCAGCCTGACCCGGAATCCACCGTGCCTGAAAATTTCTGGCCTTTATCTTTCCAGTGAAGTTGCTCATAACTGAACGAAGTGGCTTCTGCATGAATATAAACAGAATGCTTGCAACACTCTTGATATACGTCTTTTTGACATCGTCAGCGGCTCATCCGTCTCAAAAGGATCATGGCACATGGCACACTCGGCCGGACAAATGGTCCGAACCGAGAAGGTTTCATTCCGAATTTTATAAGCATTATGAGAAGCGCATTTTGATTTCCCATGACATTCTTACGGAAAACACGGGAAAAAAGGTTTTGTCACCAAACAAGGCATACTGGTTTGCCGTCCATCGTCCGAATTATATGAAACCCCCGCCTTGGTCAACAAACATCAGCATATTCAATGAGCGTGACTACCTCATGAATATCCGCTTTGAGGATCACAACAATTACGGAATGAAGGTGAGGTGGATTAATGAGAAGTTGCTGTATATGCAGGTATGGTGGGGAAGGATTCTCGGCTCGTATCTGATATTCGATGTTGAAAAGGAGCGGACAGTTGTCAGAGAAATGGTAAATGACGGGCATATTCCGTTTCAGCAGTTTCAGCAACTGAGAAACGGAAATGAGAATCCTGATGTGAAACAATGACAGACTGATGTTTTCATGGAACAGAGCTATGCAAGTACCCGGCCATAAATTTTCAGATGTCGGTGGATTCCGGGTCGGTGCTGGGAAAAGTTCCTTTTCTCAGCACCGCCCATTCTTTAACGTGACAGAGCCCGCGCAAGTCCTTCAACATGCATCCGAGTTTCCACGGATTGGAAGAGAGACTGTCGCTTTGTCTGACACCGCCGGCAGAGTGCTGGCGACTGATATCCTTTCGGATGTTGATCTTCCGGATTTTGCCCGATCCACCATGGACGGCTATGCGCTTCAGGCCGCGTCCACCTTTGGCGCGTCCGAGGGGAATCCCGCGTACCTGACCGTCAAGGGGATCGTGCTCATGGGGGAAATTCCCGAATTCTCCATTGGTCCGGGGGAGGCCGCCAAGATACCCACCGGCGGGATGCTTCCTGCGGGATCAGACAGTGTGATGATGATCGAACATGCTGATGTCCTGGATGAGACCACCATCGAAGTCTATCGAAGTGTCGCGCCTGGACAGCATGTTCTCGAAATCGGAGAGGATTTTGAAAAGGGAGCGGTCATCCTCTCCCCGGGACAAAGGTTCAGGCCGCAGGAGACCGGCCTTGCCGCCGCGTTCGGCAGAGAGCGGGTTCAGGTTTACAAAAGACCAGTCATTGGGATCATCTCCACCGGGGATGAGGTCGTGCCGGTGGATGCCATCCCGAAATCGGGAGAGATTCGGGACATCAACACCCATACCCTGTCAGAACTGGCAAGCGCGGCCGGGGCCATCCCCATCTCTTTCGGAATCATTCAGGATGATTATGAGACGCTTTTCAACACCTGCTCCCAAGCCCTTGAGCAGTCGGACATGGTGCTGATTTCAGGGGGAAGCTCTGTGGGAACCCGTGATTTCACCATTGAGGTCCTTTCAGCCCTTCCAGATTCGGAAATCCTTGTCCACGGCATCTCCATCAGCCCTGGAAAACCGACGATCTTGGCAAAAATTCAAGACAAGGCATTTTGGGGCTTGCCCGGACATGTGGTTTCGGCTATGATTGTCTTTTCGATGATTGTCCGCCCCTTTGTCGAGCATATCAGCGGGCTGAGGCAGAAAAGGAGATTCAGAATCCCGGCCCGGCTGATCAGAAACCTCTCCTCGGCACAGGGACGGGTGGATTACATCCGCGTCCGGCTGATTGAAAACCAAGGAACGCTATGGGCGGAGCCGGTGCTCGGCAAGTCCGGCCTGATCAACACCATGATCCACGCGGATGGGCTCATCGAAATCGGGATGAACACAGAGGGATTGAACAAAGGTGAGGCCGTTTCGGTGATCCCTCTATAATGAACGTGAACGTGAACGTGAACGTGAACTTGCCCACAAATGAACATTCAAGTTCACGTTCATGTTCACGGGCAGGCGGCCTCCCCAAAAAGCGTTATAATAAGGATGAAAAAATGAAGGATCCTTCATCCTTCATAAAAGGGAGTGCTTTTTATGTCTGAAGAGCGAAGACAACATAAACGAATGTTCTTTTCCAAAAAGGACGGCCCTGTGGCGATCTTTTCCCCTCCTGACCGCGAGGATGAAATCGTGACAGCGATTGTCATGGATTTGAGTACTGGCGGTTTTGGGTTGAGCATCAGGAAAGAAGAATATAGGGTCACCATCGGAGATCGTCTGATTCTCACCGATCTCAAAGGACTGGCAGGCCTGCAATTCATTGTCAACATTGAAACAGAAGTCAAATGGCTGCAGGATTACAAAAACTTTGATCATATCCTGTTCGGTTGCGAATTTATGAACGTCTCCGAATCCTTCAGGAAAGGAATCGGGGAATTTATCAATTCTTGGATCAACAGATGATGAAAGATGGATTTCGGACGGCAACAGACAAAAATTCAGCTTGTCAATAGTTTGAATACAATATATCTGGGACAATAAAGTACTAGTTTTTTGATGGCTCCTTGAAAATATGGATGACACAGAAACTGTGACCTCAACTTTCGGCGATGAAATGCTTTGCACAAGAAAGGAACGAACCCATGAGAGTTCTGTTTTGGTACTGCGACCAATTCCACTGGTCTCCTGCCATGAAGACATTGGAGGATGCGCCCCCAGCCGGGCCTGCTGAAAATGAAACTACGGTGGTGGCCTTTGTTCACGTCGAGCCGAAGGATATGGAAACGGGTGGCGCGGAAACCAAGCTGGTGAAAAATGCAAAATGGCTGGCCCGCAAATGGGATACAACAAAGGTGATTCTGCATTCTTTCACCCATCTCGGAGAGGAGAAGGCCGAACCGGATCAGGCCCGGGAACTTGTTGAATCGGGCTTGCAAACGGCTGGAAGACGCGGGCTATTCGGCGACTCAGACGCCTTATGGATATTTTCTGAATCTTGACATCAAGGCCCCGGGACATTCCCTGGCCCGAATTTACAAGGAATTCTGATCCCATGAAAGTTTGCAGTTCCGCCTCTCGGCGGTGTGGCACCGCCGAGAGGCGGAACTGCAAACTTAATTTCTCATCTCTGGGCAAGCGTTCACACTTGTATCATCTCTTTTATGGTTTTCAGCATTTCCGGATTCAATGTGCGCCATTTCGGATGGATCGCCTTGTCCTCATGCCAGACAAATTCCACCAGCTCGCATTTTTCCGGAATCAGGTGCTTGCCGCCGATCCCATAGGTGCTCTCAGGATAATGTTCGACCCACATCATCCGATGGGGATCAATGTTGAAGTCTCTTGTGACGCTGGTGGCAATATGACCGGCACAGCTCCGCACAGACATTCTGCCCTCCGGAATATCCGAGACAACGACAATGATGGGTCTCAAATGCGCCAGCCCCTTGGCCCCCCCTTGTTTGAGGTCATAGATGCGAAGCCTGCAACTGCCTTTGCCCAGTTTCAGCCGGCCGCCCCAGCCTTTCCAAGAATAGATGTCATCATGTATCAGCATAAAAAATCTCTCTGGACATGAGTTTTGGTTCCTGCATGCCTCAACCTGTGGATGGATGAAATGGTATCCTGCAACACGTTCAGCCGCTCTTCGGGTGTAAGGGTGAGCATCCAGCGAATGAGAGTCAGGTCAACCCCCTCCTTGGTGTATGCGTCTCCAGCGTCTGAACAGACGAACAGATGCGGGGCAGTTGTTTTCATGGATTCTCTCAAAGGTTGCAAGCTCCAAGCTTACAGCAGGCTTTGCCAATGATCCAAGTTTTCTCAAAAAACTTGGTTTCTGCCTATTTTTTCATGAAGGCCCGAAACCGAGTTTCTGCAAATATAGAACATCCTGCCTGAATGTCAACAAAAATAAACTCCCATGACAGAACAGCTTGTCAGAAATGCTCAAGCATGCTAATCTGATTTGTGAATGGGAAAAAGAAACCCGGTTTCAGATCCGATAAGTACTTGGCCATATGTTTTCAGGTGTCTGCATATGAGGGACAACCTTCCCATTGCGAGCCGCAGATGGACGCAGATGAACGCAGACGGCGGACTCATCCGCGTCCATCCGCGATTTTGTGGAGTTGTCCTCCCAAGAAAAATCCCGGGAAACTTTTGGCCGGGTACTTACTTGTCCCCGACATCTTCCCCGATGAAAAACGTCGGGGACAGGTTTATCGGGAAACGCGGCGTTTCAGAAACCGGGTTTCTTTGAAAATGAATTTTATTCAATGAACGGTGTCTAAAATAAATACAGATTCATACGACGAAACCAGACTGACATCTCTGCTCAAACAGGGGGATGAAGGGGCCTTTCCTCTCCTTGTGGAACAGTATCAGGGCAGACTTTTCGGTGTCGCATACGGCATCACCTTGGAAAGGGAGGAGAGTCTGGATATCGTGCAGGAAGTCTTTTTGAAGGTCTGGCAGAACATTCACACCTTCAGAGAGGAATCAACGCTTTCCACATGGCTTCGGCGGATCACGGTCAATGAATGCCTGAACTGGCAGAGAAGATGGAAACGGCGTTTCAGATGGCGCCATCAGCCCCTTGAAAGAGATGATGCGGGGGATTATCCGGAACTGGGGACCGATGATGGGAATCCCGAGACCCTTTACCAGAAAAAGGAGCTTGAAAAGCTCCTCTGGGAAAAGCTCGGGGAACTGCCGGAAGATGCCAGAACTGTCTTTGTGCTCAAGGAGATGGAAGGGCTTTCTTATGACGAGATCGCCCAGACGTTGAGCATCAAGCGGGGGACAGTGAGCTCCCGGCTCTTTTATGCCCGGAAGCGGCTGAAGAAACTCTTGAAACCCCATCTGGATGAGGAGGCAGGAAATGAAAAGAGTATCTGACAAGTGCAATCCGATATTGTTGAATGAGTTCTTTGACCAAGAACTTGAGGGGGATGACCATGCCCAAGTCAGAGACCATCTCAGGGGTTGCCCGTCCTGCCAGAATGTGATCCGGGAAAATCAGTCCCTCTCCGGTCTTTTCAAGGCGGAGTTTGAAACTGGAAACTGGAAACTGGAAACTGGGAATTTGAGTTGGAGACTGAAACTGAACACGCATCACGCATCACGCATCACGCATCACGCACCACGTTTCAAGCTCCTCATCCCGGCCGCGGCCATGGCGGCAATCGTTCTCCTCGTCTTTTCGCTCACAGGCCCGCCTGATCCTGTGTCCGACCCCAGCGCCATTGTGATGTCCGGCCCCAGTGCCATTGTGAACTCCTTTACAGGGGACATCTCATCGGTCATGATTTTGGAGACGCCCAAGTCACGCCACACGATCATCTGGTTTAATGAAACTGTAATTCCTGAAGGTAAAAAAGATGAATCTCAGAAAGCTCGTCACACTGCTATTGTCGGTGATGCTGACAGGGGGATCGGCAACAGAGGTCCTGTCCGCACCCAAGATGGACATTGTTGTCAAGACGGTCTTGGCCTCCCAAGAGGAAAAGTTTGCCGACCCCCGCTTGTCTGATCTGATACGGGAACTCGAATCTGTCTTCAAATATTCCTCATACCGGCTTCTCAGCCAAGACCGGATGAACCTGAGCATGAAGGAGACAGGTGCCGTCTCTATCCCGGAAGACCGAATCTTGAAGATCACGCCTGTGGGGATAAAGGGAAACCGGGCCGAGCTTCAGCTGGTGATCTTCAAAAAGGACCGGCAGATATTCCAGACGGTGATCCAGCTTCTCAACGCCGGCACGATTACCGTGGGGGGACCCGAATACAAAGGGGGCTACCTGCTTTTCAATATTTTCAACTCATTTTGAACATTTTGCTGAGAAACCCGGCTTTGCAGAGAAATCCGGCTTTTTCCCGAATGGCCGGCTCCTCAGTTGCAAGAAAAAGCCGGGTTTCTCTTTTTTTTGAACATTTTTGGGAAAATCGGTGTCTGATGCTTTGAAACGAGGGTTGAATTTTTCAATGAAAAAAGGAGGCAGGAGAATGAAAAAAATTCTGATCACTTTGGTTGTCGTATTCGTCAGTTTTTCCCTTGCGGTTCCGCCGGCCTTGGCAGGCTCCAAACAGCGGCGTCGCTGGGAAGGGGTGGCCATTGGCATCGGAGCCGCGATCTTGGGGCATGCCCTGATCAACAAAGGTCGCCACCATCGGGATGAGCGTCGTGTTGACAGGGGAGCCTGTTACGCGCCCCCGCCGCGCCGCCATCGTCCGGCCCCGGTTTATAACTCTTCTCCGCCGCAGTGCCGCCGCGGACACTGGGAGGCCAGAAAAGCATGGGTTCCGCCCACATACAAGAAAGTCTGGAACCCAGGCCACTACAATCACAGACGCGAATGGGTCCCTGGCCAATGGATCAAGATCATTGACCAAGAGGGGCACTGGGTGGAGGATCGGGTCTGGGTCAGGCGATAATAAGCCCGATAGCTTGGAACTTACAGACCTCGGTTCACCCCGCTCGGTTCGGATTGGCAAATCCGAACCGTCCATCTGCCGGATCACCCCGCTCGGTTCGGATTGGCAAATCCGAAA
>JAOZRQ010000585.1:2067-4145 GCA_029940115.1 Desulfobacterales bacterium | reverse complement strand
TCAGGTTCAAGTTCAGGTTCAAGTTTACGGGCTCCCCTAAATCCGTTATAATCAGGGATGAAGGGTGAAGGATGAAGGATGAAGGTTGTAAGGATGAAGGGTGAAAGGTGAAGGGTGAAACTTTTGGCCAGATATTTGTGAGCCGGGCTTGACAAGAAGATGGACAAGTGGTATGTTGAATATGAGGATGAGATAAACGCTCAAATCAGGAGACTTTCACTGATCTGATGGGGGCATTTAAGATAATCAGCAGCTCTAAAAGTTTGATGAGAAAGAAACCCGGTTTCAGGGACGGGGCGATCAGGCTTCCATGGCGCGACACGGGCCAGAAACCAGGTTTCCTTGTTCTTTTCAGATCTGCTGATAATGTTTGTCCAAAAAGAGAAACCAACTTTTTTGAAAAAACTCGGTTTCTTGATGCAGGTTGGCTTTCATCTGCATGACACAAGGCTTGTCCCCGACATTTTTATCGGGGGAAAGGCAGGTAAACAATGAACCCGAAACTGTCAAATCTTTACAAACAGATCAAGGAGAGGGGGCTGACGCCTGAACAGGAGCAGAATATCCTCGCGGAGCTGGACGACGAAGGCGATCACGGCCTTCCTGAACTGGATATGGAAAAGGAGAGGAGACCGCAATCCCCCGACAACATTTACACATACCATGATCTTTTCGTGTTACAGGACATGTCATCCGCTCACGTCCCTTACACCACATGCCTCCGCTCTCTGGATGACCTGCTGGACCGCGACAAGCAACGGGAGACAGACGGATTTCCGAGAAAGATCCGTGTGGGGCGCCTGATCAAACCGGGAAAGGGAGGGAAGGACAAGATCGTCGTCGTCCCCACCACCGTGGAAGAAAAATTCATCCATGACACCATCAAACCTCCGGAAGAGGGCGAGGCATCAGGTGGGTCCGGCGAGGGGGAGGAGGGTGAGGTGATCGGTGAGCAACCGGTACGCTCAGAAGATGGATCCGGTGCGGGCCCAGGTCAGGGAGAGGACGGCCCTCATGAGATGGAGTCGAGCGCGTATGATCTCGGTAAAATCCTCACCGAGAAATTTGAGCTGCCCAACCTCAAGGACAAGGGGAAGAAGCGTTCCCTGACCCGTTACACTTATGACATGACCGACAAAAACCGCGGCTTTGGCCAGATCCTTGACAAGAAGGCCACCATGCGGCAGATACTCGAGACCAACATCGCCTTGGGAAGGGTCCCGGACATGGGGAACATCGATCCCTCCACCTTCCTGATCGCGCCGAGTGACAAAATCTATCGGGTGCTCTCCCGGGAAAAGGATTATGAGTCCCAAGCCATCATATTCTTTCTCAGGGACTACTCCGGGTCCATGTCCGGAAAGCCGACAGAACTGGTGGTCTCCCAACATGTGCTGATCTACAGTTGGCTGCTCTACCAGTATGAGATGCAGGTGGAAACCCGTTTTGTCCTTCATGACACCGAGGCAAGCGAGGTTCCGGACTTCTACACCTATTACAATTCAAAAGTCGCGGGCGGAACAAAGGTCGCGTCCGCGTTCCGGCTGGTGAATGAGATCGTGGACAAGGAGAACCTGATTCAGGATTACAATATCTATGTGTTCCACGGCACAGACGGCGATGACTGGGACACCGAGGGAAAGGAAACCATTCCAGAGATCAAAAAGATGTTGGCCTATGTGAACCGGCTCGGGATCACCATCGCCGAGCACGGCATCGGATCAAGCCGGGGCACCGAAGTGGAGCGATACCTGAAAAAATCCGGCCTGCTGATCGAAAGACCCGATCTGATCCGCCTTGACGTCATGGGAAAGGACGCGGACGAACCCAGACTGATCGAAGGCATCAAGAAGCTCATCTCTGAGAAAGTGATTGCGTGAAACGTGATGCGTGAAACGTGATGCGTGATGCGTGATGACATGATGCGTGAAACGTGATGCGTGAAACGTGATGCGTGATGACGTGATGCGTGATGCGTGATGCGTGATGACGTGGTTATCCAATTGCATGACTGCATGATGTGTGATATAAGCAGACATCCAATTTCACGCATCACGTCTCACGAGTCACGCATCACG
>JAOZRQ010000585.1:0-1967 GCA_029940115.1 Desulfobacterales bacterium | reverse complement strand
TCACGAGTCACGCATCACGTTTCACGAGTCACGCATCACGTTTCACGAGTCACGCATCACGTTTCACGAGTCACGCATCACGTTTCACGAGTCACGCATCACGTTTCACGAGTCACGCATCACGTTTCACGAGTCACGCATCACGTTTCACGAGTCACGCATCACGTTTCACGAGTCACGCATCACGTTTCACGAGTCACGCATCACGTTTCACGAGTCACGCTTCAAAAAGGACAAATCAATGGAACTCATTGACCAACATGCGAAAAAAATCATGGAAGGGTGTAAGGAGCAGGCCCGGGATGTGGGACTGCGCTTTGATGATGAGACGCTGGAGTACATCGTCACCAACCGGGACCTGCTGGAACTCTCGCCAAAGGTGATGATTCCGACGCTCTATGACTACTGGGTTCACGATGTGGAGGTCCTCAAGGAAAAGGGGAAGTATGAACTCTATCCGGGCAATCCCTACGAGACCGTCATCAACACCCGGCCAGCCATCTCCTTCTACAATGACAACAACCCGGACTGGCTGAACGTCATGATCTTCTATCATGTGATCGGGCATATCGACTTTTTTCAGAACAACCTCTATTTCCGCCATACCTGGGATTACGACTTCACAGGCCAAGCCCTGTCGGACAAGCGGCTGATCGCCAGGCTCCGATCAGAGAAGGGGAGATGGCTCGACTATGTGATTGAATTTGCACGGGGGATTGACAATCTCGTCGGATATCATGATGAAATCTCCCGTAAGCATCGGGCACCTTCTGTGACTCTCTCCAAACGTCTCAATTTCTACTTTGACGTATTCCTTCAGGCTGAAAAGAAGGTGAAGATCAGCGAATATGTCAAGGAGATCGAACGATATAATGAATGCCTGAAGGCATACGACGCGGACCTGGGAGAACAGACCTTCTTTTCGGAGGTGGAGCTGAAGTATCCCGAATTTGATGCCCTCTACAAGAAAAGCCTTGAGGAGAAGCCCGAACGCAAGGCGGACCTGCTTCAGTTCCTGATGGAGAATTCTGAATTTCTGAACAAGGAGGAGAACAAATGGGTGAAGGCGATATTGCAGGTGGTACGGAAGACGTCCCTCTTTTTTCAGCCCCAGATCCGGACGAAGATCATGAATGAGGGGTGGGCCAGCTACTGGCACGAAACCCTTTTCCTCCAAGACAACCGCATCAGGGGGCATGAGGTTGACTTTGCCCGGATCAACGCCAATGTCACTGCCATGCCGCGTGTGGGGTTGAACCCTTATGCGCTCGGGATGAGGATATTCTACTTTCTTGAGGAGCTTGCGGACAAGGGAAAATATGCCTTTCATTTCCGGAAGCTCACCGATGCGGATGAGCGGGAGAAGTATGACGCGAAGACAGGAGAGGGAAAGGCGTTCATTTTCAAAGTTCGGGAGAACTTCTGCGATTTCACCTTCATCAACACCTTTGTGGATCAGGACTTTGTCACCCGCAACAAGCTCTTTGTCGCGGGCCAGCGGCTGAACCAGCAGAAGATGGTCTGGGAATATTATGTCAAGAGCCGGAATGCGGAGGAGTATCGCAAGATGCTGATGGGCACCCTGTACCACCCCCCTTATATCGAAATTGACTTTGGAAAGCCGACCGCCAACAACACCCTTTATCTGGTGCATCATTTTGAGGAGAAGCCGCTGGTCAAGGAATTCATCGCCAATACCATGATGGGGATCGAATACCTCTGGGGATATCCGGTCCAGCTGGAGACCAGCGAGGTGGTGTCGGTCACACCCCCGCCAGAGGGCGAACAGCGGGAGCCGGAAGTGAAATGGCAAAGGGTGGTCTATACCATGAACAAGCGGAAGCTTTCCAAGAGAACGATCTGATGCGTGATGCGAACGATTTAAAAAATCGTTCCTACTTTGCTTGACATACCAAGTTTTTTTTTGATACCAAAAGATTGACGGCAATCCCCTTCTTACCCACAAT